>CAYNDV010000125.1:0-13706 GCA_964396055.1 uncultured Vicinamibacterales bacterium
ATCAAGGACTTCATCGCCACGCCGCGGCCCAACGGCTACCAGTCGCTCCACACGTCGGTCATGACCGAGAAGGGCGTGCCCGTCGAGGTGCAGATCCGCACCGAGGACATGCACCGGCAGGCCGAGGAGGGCATCGCCTCGCACTGGAAGTACAAGGAAGGCCGCGTCGGCGCGGCCAACGACGAGCGCTACTTTCAGTGGCTGCGCCAGATGCTGGAATGGCAGCAGGAGGTCCGCGACCCCCAGGAGTTCATCCAGAACCTCAAGGTGGACCTCTACCCCGAGGAGGTCTACACCTTCACGCCCAAGGGCGAAGTGAAGTCGCTGCCGCGCAACGCCACGGTCATCGACTTCGCATACGCGATCCACACGGCTGTGGGCCACCAGTGCATCGGCGCGCGCATCAACGGCAAGATGATGCCGCTGCGCACGCGCCTCCAGAACGGCGACGTCATCGAGATCGTCACCAGCCCGAAACACAAGCCGAGCCGGGACTGGCTGAACTTCGTCGTCACGACGCGGGCCCGCAACCGCATCAAGCAGTTCCTCCACAACGAGGAGAAGTCCGGGGCGGTCGAACTCGGCCGGAAGATTCTCGAGAAGGAGGCGCGGCGCTTCGACGTCAACGTCAAGCTGCTGTTCGAGAGCGACCTGCTGGACCGCCTCGCGCCCGAGTGGGGCGTCCCGGGCGGGCCCGACCTGCTGGCCGCCGTCGCCTACGGCAAGGTGGGCGCGCGGCAGGTGCTCGCCAAGGCCGTGCCCGCCGAGCAGCTCAAGGAGGAGAAGAAGGAGTCGGCCGTCACCTCGGCCGTGAAACGCGCCATCGGCCTCGGGCCCGACCGCATCAAGGTGCGCGGCGCCGACGACATGCTGGTGTTCCGCGCCCGCTGCTGCAACCCGATCCAGGGCGAGCGCATCATCGGCTATATCACGCGCGGCAAGGGCGTGTCGGTCCACGCCGAGAGCTGCCCGAACGTCACGAACCTGCTCTTCGATCCCGAGCGCCGGATCGACGTCGAGTGGGACAAGGGCGACTCCCCCGCGCTGTACGTGCAGCGCCTGCAGCTGGACGTCGAAGATCGGCAGGGCATCCTGGCCGAGGTCAGCGCGAAGATCGCCGCCGTGCACACCAACATCCTGGACATCGAGGCGCGCACCGATCCGTCGGGGCGTGCGGGCATCAAGGTGACGGTGCAGATCAGCGACATGAAGCACCTCACGCGGGTCATCAAGGCGCTGCGCGGGGTGAAGGGCGTCGTGTCGGTGGATCGGGCCCGCGCCTCGGCCCTCGATGCCTCGCCCCTGCCGTCGTGACGGTCCGGGGGGCGGGGCCGCCAGCCCCGTACATGGCACGGGCGCAGCCGGTGAACCCACCGGTCGCGCCCGTCGTCCTTCCTCTAGCCTCTAGCCTCTAGCCTCTAGCCTCTAGCCTCTAGCCTCTAGCCTCTAGAGCACCGCGATGACGTCGATCTCGATGCGCACGTCCTTCGGCAGGCGCCCCACCTGGACCGTGGAGCGGGCCGGCGCCGGGGCCGTGAAATACTCGGCGTAGACGGCGTTCATCGCGGCGAAGTCGTTCATGTCCGCCAGATAGACCGTCGTCCGCGCCACGTGGCCCAACGACGCGCCGGCCGCCGCGAGCACCGCGCCCACGTTGTCCAGGACGCGGCGGGTCATCGTCCCGATGTCGCCCTGCACCACCTGACCCGTTGCGGGATCCACCGGGATCTGCCCCGACACGAAAACGAGGTTGCCTGTCTGCACGGCCTGCGAGTACGGGCCGATCGCCTGGGGGGCGCCGGAGGTCGCGATGCCGGTGCGCATGGACGGCTCCTAGGCGGCCTTGACGATCTTGCCGCTGCGCAGGCAGCGGGTGCAGACGCGGATCCGCTTGGTCGCCCCGTTCACCGATGCGCGCACCGTCTGGAGGTTCGGCTCGAACCGGCGCGGCGTGACGTTGTGGGCGTGAGAGATGTTGCGGCCCACGACGGGGCCCTTTCCACAGATTTCGCAGCGTTTGGCCATGACTCTTGTCCCTGCACGGGCCGGCAGGGCTGAAGCCCTGCACGACGTCCTTCCTGGTGGCCCCGAGGCGGCGCAGATGCGCACCGCGCGGCGGGGCGGAACCATCAAGGATAGCACACAACCGGGCAGGGGCTCCAGGCGCCGGGCTCCCGGAGGCCGGCGCCGCGCGACGGGGACTTCGGGCGTCAGGGCCCCGACAGCGGCGGTGCTATCATCGCGCCGTGACGACGCGATCCGCGGTCGGTGTGGCGGTTCTGGCGATGCTGGCGTCGGCCGGGTTCGGGGGCACCGCCCGGCAATCGTTGTTCCGCGCCACCACGCTGGGTGTGCGCGTGGATGTGCTCGTCACCGACGGGAAGAAGCCGGTGGCCGGCCTGACGGGGCGCGACTTCGAGGTGCGGGACAACGGCGTCCTGCAGGCCGTCGAGGTGGTCGACGCGGCCGAGGTGCCGCTCAACGTGGTGCTGGCCCTCGACACGAGCGGCAGCACGGCCGGCGCGCGGCGGGCGGATCCTCGGGCGCCCCTACGACACCAAGGGCGACGCCGCGTCGAAGACCATTGCCGCCATCGCCCATGAAGCCTCGACCTCGGACGCACCGGCCTTCCTGAAGCGGGCGGCCGTGCTCCACTCCGATGTGGCGGCGTACACCGATCTTCAGCCCCTTCTCAGCACCGGCGCGGCCGCGCCGTCCTTGCCACCTGCGGATGAGATCCAGGTGGGAGTCGCCGCCGGGCACACCATTGCCCGCGAAAAGTACATCCCGCCGCTGCTCACCCGGAACCGGCTCGTATTGAACCAGGACGGCCGGGTGATCGGCGAAACGGTGGCGAGCTGGAGCTGGCCGTTCGCCCGCTACCTGCTGGACCTGCTGGCGGAGAGGCCCGGACGCATCCTGCGTCCGGATCGGCCCGATCGCGCCACCGACCCGTTCGTGGGGGCGTGGTATCACGCGACCACGGCGTACATGATGGCCAGCGGCCTCTACGGCGACGCGACGCCGCACCTCACGCACGCGGCCCGGGTGCTGCCCGACGATGCGCGCATGGCGTTCGATTCGGCCAGACGAGGCGGCGACCGAGCTCACGGCGGCGCTGGCGCAGAACCCAACGGGCGCGGTGGCGTTCTACGCGCGCCTGTTCGCCGGCCGCGTGGCTCGGACCTCCGGGCGCACGGATGACGCCGCCCGGCACTACCAGGAGGCGCTCGCGCTGTTCCCCGACGCGCAGTCCGCGCTGCTCGGCGCGAGCCACGCGGCGCTGCTCACCGCAGACGTGGCCGGCACGCTGGCGCCCGTCGGGCGTCTGGGGCCGCACTCGGCCTCCTTCGCCGCCGACCCGTGGTGGCAGTACCACCTCTGCGCCGGGCGGGAGGCCGACACGCTGCTGCGGGCGCTCTGGGCGGCGGTCCCGCGCTGACTCAGCGGGGCTTCGGGCCGAGCGTGCGCAGCCAGCGCGTCAGCGCCTGCGCCCACGAGGCCACGTGCGGATTGTCGAGGGCCAGCGCGAAGCCGTGACCGCCCTCCGACAGGACGTGCAGCTCCGCCGGAATCTGCTTCTGGCGCAGCGCGCGGTACATCAGCAGCGTGTTCTCCACCGGCACGCCCTTGTCGTTGTCGGCGTGGACGAAGAACGTCGGCGGCGTCCCGTCCTTCACCTGCAGCTCGGCCGAGTACCGCGCGGCCATCGCCGGGTCCGGCGGGTCGCCGATCAGCATCCGTCTCGATCCCGTGTGCGCGGCCGCATCGACGAACGAGATCACGGGGTACATCAGGATCATGAAGTCGGGCCGTGACCGTTCGCGCTCCACGGGGTCGGCCGCCGCCGGATCGCCGGCGTCGAACTGCGTGCCGAGCGTGGCGGCGAGATGGCCCCCGGCCGAGAAGCCCATGATGCCGATGCGCCCGGGATCGATGTTCCAGCCCGTGGCCCGCGAACGGACCAGCCGCATGGCGCGTTTCGCGTCGAGGAGCGGCGTCTGGTGCGGCTCGACCGACGTCTCGGCCGACGGCAGCCGGTACTTCAGGACGATGCCGGCCACGCCGCTGGCGGCCAGGTACCGGGCGACATCGGTGCCCTCGTAGTCGTAGGCGAGGCCGCTGTACCCGCCGCCGGGACAAATCACGACCGCCTGGCCCGTGGCGAACCGCTTGACGGGCAGGTAGACGTCGATGGCCGGCTCCTGCACGCGCGTGACCCACTTGAAGCCCCGGTCTTCGACCTGCTCCGTCAGAGACGAGGGCTTCGCGTTCGGCGGTGCGCCGGGGTAGAGCTTCACCTGGTGATCCTGCGCGGCGAGCGGCGTGCCGCCGAGGATCATCAGGACGAGGGCGATCAGCGTTCGCGTGCGTGTCATGGTTCTCCTCATTTGACCGGGATCTCGAACGGGCCCGCGGGCAGGCCGCTGCCGTCCGTGAGATTGCAGATCGGGCTGGCGCCCCAGCAGTACCGGACGCGGCTCGGCGTCCAGCCCGGCACCGTCGGCACTGTCAGCGCGATCCGGGTGCCGTCCACGTCGCCGCTGACGAACCGGCACGAGCCGGGGCCCGCGCCGCAGAGTTCGAAGGCCATGGCCTGGCCCGCGCTGAGCGCCTGCAGGCCGCCCTCGACTTCGGCGAACGTGACGATCACTCGGCGGCCCTCACGCCGCGCCGCTGCGGGCACGGGCCCGGACGCCGTGACGCGATCGCCGTAGATGACGCGGCGGGCCGCGCGCGCGAGGCGCCGGCCGACGTCCAGCTTGTTGCCGGGATGCAGGTCGTCGCGGTCGCCGATGTCGATCGTGACGGCGAGACCCGCGTGCGCGTCGGTGGCCACGGCCCGCCGCTGGGCTTCACGCAGGTCGGCCCAGTTCGACTCCGTCGGTGCCGCCGGCACGGGGCCGAAGTTGGGCAACTGCACGATCAGGAAGGGCAGGTCGGCGTTGAACTGGGCGCGCCAGCCGGCCATCAGCCCGCCCAGCAGCCGTTCGTACCCGGCCGGCTCGTCGGCGTTCGTCTCGCCCTGATACCACACGACGCCGCGCAAGCCGTACGCGCCGATGGGCGCAATCATGCCGTTGTAGAGCGTCGTCAGGCCCGCGATGGTTTCCCAGGGCGCCCGGGGCGGCCGGCCCATCGCCAGCGGGACCATCCGGTACTGCCAGGCGTCGCCCATCGGGAGCGTGCTGCCGTCCCCCAGTTCGAGCGACATCGCCTCGGCCGGTCCCACGAGCCCGCCGGCGTCCCACGTACTCAGCACGTTGACTACCACGACGTTGACGCCGGCGCGCAGCGTTCCCTCCGCCAGCGTGTACGTGCGGCGGGTGCCCCAGCCGAAGGTGTTGCGGACCATGCGGCCGTTCACCCAGGTCTGGTCCACCTCGTCGATCCCGCCCAGCGACAGCGTGGCGGCGCCGGCTGCCTGCGCGGGCGTCAGGGTGAACGCGCGCCGGTACCACACCATGCCGTCGTGCGCGGCCAGTTCCTGCACGCCCCAGGTCTTCCAGTTCGTCAAGGCGGGCACCGCGACCCACGGGCCGGCGTGGTCCGGGTGCCACGGTTCGCCGGCGTCCGGGCCGCGTCGGTGCCACCACGCCTGCCACAGGCGGCCGAAGCTCTGGTTGGCGGCCGCCTCGTCACGCGCGTACTCCCGCAGCACATCGAGACGCGGGTCGAAACCGCCGGCCGCCCGCAGGCTTGCCTCGTTCATCCACGGTTCGATGGCCGTGCCCGCCCACGCGGCGGCGACGAGGCCGACCGGCACCTGCTGTGTGTCGTGCACCTCACGACCGAAGAAGTAGCACGCGGCCGAGAAGCCGCGGACGCTCTCGGGGCTCGCCGTCTGCCAGGATGCCGGCGTGTCGAAGGCGGTTGCAGGTTCGGGCGCGCCGGCCCTCGGAATCGTCAGCAGCCGGATGGCGTCGTTGGTGGACCGCGCCGCGGCGCCGGCGCCGCCGCGCGCCTGGCCGACGGGCATCGCCATGTTCGACTGGCCGGCACACAGGAACACGTCGCCGACGAGCACATCCGTGACCGCCAGCGTGGCCCCCGAGCCGGTCGTGGCCTGGAGGACGTAGGGGCCTCCGGCGTCGAGGGCCGGCAGCGTGACGAGCCAGCGGCCCGTCGAGTCGGCGCGTGTGGCCACCTCGCGGCCGCCCATGGCCACGGCGACAGCCTCGCCGGCGGGGGCCGTTCCCCAGACTGGAATGGGCCGGCCGCGCTGCAGGACCGCGTGATCACGGACGAGCGGCCCCAGGGCGAATGGGGCCTGGGCGCGAGCCGGTGCCGTCACGGCGAACGTAACCAGGATGGTGGCGGCGATGCAGCAGGTCCGGCGGTTCATACGAGTCCTCGAGTCGTCGGGATACTACGACCCCGACGCGCTGGTGACAAGAGCCTGTGCGGCCGAGACGGCCCGGGCGGCGCGTCAGGAACGGCGTGCCGGCCTGGCGGTACGACGTTGACCCGGGCGCAGCCCCGTGACACGCTGACAGGATGCGCTGCCCGCTCTGCCAGTCGCGACCCGCCCGCCGCCGCTGCCCGGCTCTCGAGCGTGAGATCTGCCCGGTGTGCTGCGGCACGAAGCGGCGGACTGAGATCCGCTGTCCCGACACGTGCGTGTACCTGGCCAACGCGGAGGCCCACCCGCCGGTTGCCGTCCGGCGGCAGCAGGAGCAGGACCTCGGCGTGCTGCTGCCGGCGCTGCGCGGGTTGTCCGAACCGCAGCAGCAGTTGTTCTTCCTGACCGTCACCCTCGTGGCACGCGCGTCCGGCGGTGGCCTCGCCCTCGACGCGGCGACGGATGCTGATGTGGCCGACGCGGCCGAGTCGCTGGCGGGCACCTATGAGACGGCGGCCAAGGGGCTGATCTACGAACAGCGGCCGGGCACGCTGGCCGCCCGGCGCGTGGCCGACGAACTCCGGAAGGTGTACGACGACCTTGGCCGCAGCCGGCCCGCAGCGTTTGCCGTCGATGCCGCGCAGGTGCTCCGGGGCCTGGCGTCTTCGGTCGCCGAGGCCCACCGGGGCGGACTGGATGCCCGCCAGGGCTTCCTGGAGGTGGCGGCACGCGTGGCCAGCCGGTTCGGCCCGATCGAGGGGCCCGGTTCCGATCCGGACGCCGCACCGTCATCGCTCATCCTCCCGTAGCCGGCGGACCGTCGCCGGTGGTCGCGAAGCGGGGCCTGGTCCGGTCGGAGTGTGGCAATCCTGCCACAGTCGTCCACATCTGAGTCCACCCCGGCGTCGGCCCATCGACCGAATTCCTTCAAACCTCCCGGCCAAAACCGGCGTCTAATGCAATGACAGGCACGATGTCGGGGTCGAGGCGGTCCCGGCCGTCATGCAGCATGTAAACCGTTGCAGGACTGACTGTTAGCCGCCTCGCCGCCGGCCCGAACGCGGCGCGTATGACGCCGGGGAGGGTCGGCGGTGTTTTCGGTCCTTGACAAGCGCCGGCTGGGTCCCTAGAATGGCAAATTCTTTGCAGGCCAAGGGGATCCAACGGCAAGACCCCCGAAGGCCCGGGGAGACGCGAAAGGAGCGTCGACACCAATGGCAAGCACAAGCGGCGTGACCGCGAAGGGAATGTCGAGCGGTCGGTACGACGAGCTGAAGAAGCTGCTCGAAGACCGCCGTCGCGAAATCATGAGCCAGGTTCACGAGAAGATCCGCGGCGTCCGGACCGAGAGTTCGGGCAAGAAGATGAGCGAGGTCTTCGACGCGGGCGAGAGCTCGGAATCGGATATCCAGGAAGACATCGAATTCGCGTTGATCCAGATGAAGACCGAGACGCTCTCCAAGATCAACGAGGCGCTGACCCGCCTCGAAGAGGGCGCCTATGGCAACTGTTTCGAGTGCGGAGACGAGATCGCGCCGCAGCGCCTGCGCGCCCTGCCGTTCGCGGTGCGGTGCAAGGACTGCGAGCAGGCCCGCGAGAACGCCATGCTGCGCGAGCGGCTCATGGCGCAGCGGTCCTCCTCCTCGTCGCTCTTCTTTGACATCTCCGGCTGACTGCGGCATCCTTCACCCGGGACGCCGGCCGGCACGGCCGGCGTCCCGCCCCTGCTTCCATCCCATCGCATCGTGACGGGGCCGGCGCGCCGGCGCGCCGCGGCCCGACGTGCCGGCGCGGGGCTGGCGCGTCAGGGGCGCCGGAAAGGGGTTCCTCGTGAGCGACACGCCTGATACGCCCCCCTTCGAAGACGTCCCGGGCGGCGAGACGGCCCTGACGATCCCGCCGGAGCTGCCGATCCTGCCCCTGCGGGACACGGTGCTGTTCCCGCACTCGTTCATGCCGCTGGCGGTGGCCCGCGAGGCCTCGGTGCGCCTCATCGAGGACGCCCTGGCGGGCGGCAAGCTCATCGCGGTCTTCACGCAGCGCGACGCGGCCCTCGAGGAGCCCGGGCAGGACGACCTGTTCCCGGTGGGCACGGCCACGCACATCCACAAGATGTTCAAGTTGCCGGACGGCAGCCTGCGCCTGATCGTGCAGGGGCTGGCGCGCCTGCACCTGGACGCGCTGGTGTCCGCCGAGCCGTACCTGCGCGGGCTCGTGCGGCGGGTGGCCGAGGCCGACCGCGACGAGGATCGCCTCGAGATCGACGCGCTCCAGCGCAACATCAAGTCGAACTTCCAGCAGGTCGTTTCCCTGTCGCCGCTCCTGTCGGACGATCTGCAGACGCTCGCCCTCAACATCGCCGATGCGGGCCGCCTGGCGGACTTCATCGCGTCGAGCCTGAGCAGCATCAGCACCGAGGTGAAGCAGGACATCCTCGAGACGATCGACCTGCGCGAACGGATGGCGGGCCTGAACCGCATCCTGATCAAGGAACTCGAGGTGCTGGAGCTGGGCTCGAAGATCCAGTCGCAGGTCCAGTCGGAGGTCGGCAAGAACCAGCGCGAGTACTTCCTGCGCGAGCAGATGAAGGCCATCCAGCGCGAGCTGGGCGAAGGCGACGAGCAGGCGAAGGAGATCGAGGAGCTGCGCGCGAAGATCCAGGCGGCGGGCATGCCCGAGGCCGTGGCGAAGGAGGCGTTCCGCGAACTCGACCGCCTGGCCAAGATGCCCGCGGCCGCCGCCGAATATACGGTGTCGCGCACCTACATCGACTGGCTCATCGCCCTGCCGTGGGCGAAACGCACCGACGAGGTGATCGACCTCGCCCACACCAAGGCCGTGCTCGACGCGGACCACTCGGACCTCGAGAAGGCCAAGGATCGTATCCTCGAGTACCTGGCCGTGCGCAAGCTCAACCCCGACGTGAAGGGCCCGATCCTCTGCTTCGCCGGCCCGCCCGGCGTGGGCAAGACGTCGCTGGCCAAGTCGATCGCCACGGCCATCGGCCGCAAGTTCGTGCGCGTGTCGCTGGGCGGCATGCGCGACGAAGCCGAGATCCGGGGCCACCGCCGCACCTACATCGGCGCCCTGCCGGGCCAGGTGATCCAGGGCCTGCGGCGCGCCGAGTCGAAGAACCCGGTGTTCATCCTCGACGAGATCGACAAGCTCGGGTCGGATTTCCGCGGCGACCCGGCATCGGCCCTGCTCGAGGTGCTCGACCCGGAGCAGAACAACACGTTCCGCGACCACTACCTCGACGTGCCCTTCGACCTGTCCGAGGTGCTCTTCATCACCACGGCCAATTACCTCGATCCGATCCCGCCGGCCCTGCGCGACCGCATGGAAGTCCTCGAGCTGCCCGGATACACCGAGGTTGAAAAACTGAAGATTGCGAAGGAGCACCTGGTCGGCAAGCAGGTGGCGAACCACGGGTTGACCGCCGGGCAGATCCAGTTCACCGACGAGGCGCTGCGCACCGTCATCCGCGGCTACACGCGCGAGGCCGGCGTGCGCAACCTCGAGCGCGAGATCGCCGCCCTGTGCCGCAAGGTGGCGCGGCGGCGGGCCGAAGGCGACGACTCCGCGGTGGAGGTGATGCCCGATCTCGTCATGGCCCTGCTGGGCGCGCCACGCGTCCTCGACGAGGAGGTGGAGGCGCGCACCAAGGATCCCGGCGTGTCGATCGGCCTGGCGTGGACCCCCGCCGGCGGGGAGGTGCTCTTCATCGAGGCCTCGCGCATGCCCGGCGGCGGCACGCTCACGCTGACCGGCCAGCTCGGCGACGTGATGAAGGAATCCGCCCGGGCGGCCCTCTCGTGGCTGCGCGCCAATGCCGACCGCTACGGCGTCACCGAGGACTTCTTCGCCAAGGCCGAAATCCACCTGCACGTGCCGTCAGGCGCGATTCCCAAGGACGGTCCCTCGGCCGGCGTGGCCATGGTGACGGCCCTGACCTCGGAGATTACCGGACGCCCCGTGCGCGGCGATCTGGCCATGACGGGCGAGATCACGCTCAGCGGCAAGGTGCTGCCCGTGGGCGGCATCAAGGAGAAGGTGCTCGCGGCGCGGCGCGTGGGGCTGCGCGAAGTCATCCTGCCGTGGCAGAACGAGCGCAACATCAACGAAGACATCAGCGAAGAGCTGCGCCGCGACCTCGTCGTCCATTTCGTGAAGACGATCGACGAGGTGCTGGCGCTGGCCCTGCCGCCGGCGGCGGGTGAACCGCGTCCGGCGGAGGCCGGGTCGCCAGCGGGGGAGGCCGCGCGGTGAAGACCGTCTACGCCGACGGCTACGCCATCGACATCGGCAGCCACGTGTTTCCCACGTCGAAGTTCGCCCGGACGCGGGCGCTGCTGCTGCAGCAGGGGACGTTGCACGCCGGCGACTTCGTCGAGCCCGAGCCGGCGTCGTGGGACGACCTCGCGCTCGTGCACGACCGCGACTACCTCGAGAAGGCCCGGACGGGCGCCTTCCGGCCGGCTGAGCTGGCGCAACTCGAACTGCCGTGGACCGCCGGTGCGGCGGAGGGGTTCAGGCTGATGGCGGGAGGCAGCATGCTGGCCGCCCGGCTGGCGCTCGAGGCGCGTGACGCAGCGCGCCAGGCCGACCCGCCCGCCCTGGCGGCGGCCGCCAACCTGGGCGGCGGGTTTCATCACGCGTTTCCGGCGCACGGCGAGGGCTTCTGCCTGTTCAACGACGTCGCCGTGGCGATTCGCGCCGCGCAACGTGA
Organism: uncultured Vicinamibacterales bacterium; assembly: GCA_964396055.1. Classification (GTDB taxonomy): domain Bacteria; phylum Acidobacteriota; class Vicinamibacteria; order Vicinamibacterales; family JAKQTR01; genus CAYJPV01. The sequence continues at coordinate 11,073 of CAYNDV010000125.1, forward strand.
CGGCCTCGTCACCCGGGCGGCCGTCGTCGACTGTGACGTCCACCAGGGCAACGGCACGGCCTTCACCTTCGACGGCGACAGCCGCGTCTTCACGTGCTCGATTCACCAGGAACACAACTACCCCGTGATCAAGCCGCCGTCCTCGCTCGACGTCGGCCTGCCGGACGGGGCGGGCGATCACGAGTACCTGCGGGCGCTCGAGGCGGCGCTGCCGGCGGTGATGGCGTCGTTGCCCGAGCTGATCGTCTATGTCGCGGGCGCGGATCCGTACCTGGGAGACCAGTTGGGCGGGCTCAATCTCACGTTCGAGGGCCTGCGGGGCCGCGACTATCTCGTGCTCAGCACTGCGCGCGCCGCCGGCGTCCCGGTGGCGATCGTGTTCGCGGGCGGCTACGCCCGGTCGGTGGACGACACCGCCGCCATCCACGCGGCCACCATCGCAGAAGCGGTCAGGCTCGGCGCGTGAGATGGCTCCCGCAGCCCGCGGCGCCGGGGGCCCCGGCGCCGTGGCTCGCGAACGGGTCGTCCGGCTGAGGGGCTACTTGTTCACGTTCGCGAGCGGAATGCTCCGGCGCACACCCGTGTGCGTGAGTTCCAGCGGTCCCCAGGCCCCCGAGACCAGGCGGTGCTGACTGAACTGGAGATTGCTCCAGTAGGCCGACCCGTCGCCAGCCTTGGCCGCCGCTGCCACGTTGAGGTACCGCCGGGTCGTGCCATCCAGCCACCAGTCCTTGTCGACAATCACGACGCGCAGGACGTTGGTCCACCCTGCGTTGGCCAGCAGCCGCCGCATCTGGCTCTCGAGATCCCGGTTGACCATGCCGGCCGGCGGCAGCGTGCTGATGGCCTCGGCGGCCGCCTTGACCTTCTCGTGCAGGGCCGCGTAGGCGCTGAAGTTTCCGCCGGTGATCTCGAACTGCCCCGCCGCCGGCTTGTCCCCGTAGTTCCTGATGTAGATCATCACCGTGTGCGTGCCCGCCGGCAGCTTCGCCAGTTCGTGCGTGAACGCGATGGGGCCGATCTTCAGATTGCCCTTTCCCTCGCCAAACTCGATGTTGGGATTGCGATAGGCCGTCATCTTGTCCGGCGCCGGGGCGATGTCCAGCACCAGGTGGGAGCTGTCGATGTCCGCGGCGTTCTTGAGCGTGACGTACTGGAGCGTCTGGGACGATCCGATTTCCATCACCACCATCAGGCCCAGTTCGGACTTGCCGGCGGCTCCGTAGACCAGCCGCCAGGATCGCGGGACCTGCACCAGGCCGTAGATCATGTCACCCGCGTTGAAGCGGGTGGCGAGGTTCGCGGGCCTGGACGGATCGATGGGCGCGGTCGAGAAGACCACCCGTCCGGCACTGGCGGCGCTGCTGCCAGCCGCCGGAGCCGCGGCGGCGCGCCGTGACCGTTCGGCGGCCTCCTGTTCGCGGGCGGCCTCCCGGGCGGCCGTCTCTGCCTTGTCCCGGGCTTCGCGCGCCTGGGCGTCGGCACGCGTGGCGGCGCTCATGCCCGCCACAAAGGCTGCCACCGCCTTCTCGCCTTCCGCAATGCGCGTGCGCCGGGCCACGAGTTCCGGATGCGACAGGCCCATCTTCGCGCCGTGCCGCTGTTCGACGATCTCCAGCTTCTCGCGCGCCTCCTTCAGGGCCGCCTCAGCGGACTTCGCGCGATCGTCCCGCGTGTACGACGCGGTCGCCTCGCTCATCATCCGGTCCATGCGATCGAGAGCCTGATCCGTCTGGCGGAGGTACACGACCGCGCCGGAGGGCACACTGCCGCCGGCTGTCCCCTGGGAAGACGCGGCGTCCCCGACGGCGGCGGCGCCACCCCAGGCGGTCACCGTCACCGCCGCGAGTACGAGAAGGGTGCGGCCCGGCAAACGTCGGCCCCGGCATGCGTCCATATCATCCTCCTGGTGGATCGTGAGGGTCGGCGGGGGCCCGTGTCGGAGCGATTATGCCACTGGAGGCGCGCCGGCGCCGGGACATCCGGGCCCTTCGCGACGGCGTGGTGGAGGGCGTGAACCGCCGCGGCCGCTCAGACCTCGCGGGTCATCTCGATCATGGTGGCGCGGAATCCCAGGCGGGTGAACAGGCGCCGGGCGGCCTCGTTGGGGGCCGCGGTCCACAGCAGAACCCGCGGCACGCCGCGGGCGGCCAGCCAGCGGGCGGCCTCCTCGAGTAACGCCGTCGCGATGCCCAGGCCGCGGGCGTGATCGTCCACCCACACGTCGTGGATGAACCCCGCCTCGTCGCGCAGTTCCTTCCACGACAGCGGTTCGACGGCCCCATACACGTAGCCGACGATCTGGCCGCCGTGCTCGGCGACGCAGACAACGGCATCGTCACGGCCGAGCTGGGCGCCGAGAAACCAGGCGTAGCCCTCTTCGGAATCCGGGCGCGGCGGGAGGAATCGCTGCCGATCGAAGTCGTGGTGGGTGCGCAGGAGACGCGCACCCATACGGCCGACGGCCGGCAGATCGCGCGGTTCGGCACGGCGGATGACGAACGGAACGTCGCTCATGATGGAGAGGTCGAGGGGGCGTGCGTCGGACCGACCATGCCACACGGGCGCAGCGGGGGCTTCCAGCCCCCAGCCTCTAGCCTCTAGCCTCTAGCCTCTAGCCTCTAGCCTCTAGCC
>CAYNDV010000126.1:0-13612 GCA_964396055.1 uncultured Vicinamibacterales bacterium
GCCCCACGCCCCACGCCCCACGCCCCACGCCCCACGCCCCACGCCCCACGCCCCCCGCCCCACGCCCCACGCCCCACGCCCCACGCCCCACGCCCCACGCCCCACGCCCCGTGCTACTCTGCAGACATGGGCACACGCACGACGGGTCTGGTGCTGGCGGCCATCGGGGCCGCCGGTGTGGCCGCACTATCGGCTGCGGCGGGGGGCGACGGGCAACAGGGCCAGGGCGCGATCTTCCGTTCGGGAACCAAGCTGGTGCCGGTCTACGCCACGGTCACCGACGCCGAGGATCGCCTCGTGCCCGACCTGACGCGCGACGATTTCGAGATCTACGACAACGACAAGCTGCAGGAGATTCTGGTCTTCGAGAACCAGCCGCAGCCGTTCACGACGGTGATCATGCTGGACACCAGCGGCAGCATGACCGACTCGCTCAAGCTCGTGTACGCCGGCGCCGAGCAGTTCCTGAACCGCCTGCAGCCGCAGGACAAGGCCCAGGTCGGGGCCTTCAACGACAAGATCGAGTTCAGCGGCGTCTTCACGTCCGACCGCGACGAACTCGCCGCCGCCCTGCGCGACCTCGATTTCGGCTACCCCACGCGGCTGAACGACGCCATCGACGCGTCGCTCAACCAACTGGCCGGCATCGAGGGCCGCCGGGTGATCGTGCTGCTGACCGACGGCGAGGACACCGCCAGCAAGGTCGGCCAGGGCACCGTGCTCGACAGGGCCCGCGCTGACGAAGTGATGATCTACGGCATCGGCCTCGAGTCGGTGTTCTTCAACGGCGCCCGGCGCGTGAAGACCAGCCCCGACAAGGTCCTGCGGAAGCTGGCCGAAGAAACCGGCGGCGGGTACTACCTGCTCGACGAAGCCCGCGACCTGAACGCCACCTTCACGCGCATCGCCCAGGAACTGCGCAGCCAGTACGTGCTGGCCTTCGCGCCCGCCCAGCTCGACGGCAAGGTGCACCGGCTGACCGTGAAAGTGAAACGCCCGGGGATGAAGCCCCGGGCGCGCAAGACGTACGTGGCCGTCGCCGATACGGCCCCGGCGCAGAAACGTTAGGCGAGGGCCGCAGCCGCCACGGCGACGACCAGCAGCAGGGCCACGAGCCAGTCCGCGTTGCTGGAGAAGTTCCACTCGTGCATGACACCCTCCTTCGGGGGGAAAACGGCTCTACTCTCGACCGCCCCGCCGGCGAGGACAGCTCACGCAGGACCGTTCCACATCCGGGAAGGCGGTGAACCTGGGCCGGTCGGCCTCTGCGGTCGGTTTCGAGCCTGCCTGTATCCTTAGACGCAGGCCGACCCCCGTTGGTTTAGTCGCCCGTGCGGGCCGCGTGTCAGCGCGCGTGCGGGTTGTCGATGACCAGGCCCGGCTGCTCACGCCGGAACGTCTCGGCCACGTGGCAGGTGAAGCAGATCGCCTCGTGGGTGGCCAGCACGTCGTGCAGCGTCTCCGGCCGCACCTCGTGCCACTGCACCGTCGTCCCGTCGGGCCCGCGCAGCGCCGGCTTCTGCTGCGTCCAGTCGATGAGGCCGATGGCCTTGCCGCAGAGCGCGCAGGTCTTGTCCGTGTACCACTGCGTGACCTGCGTCCGGACCAGGCAGTCCACGGGCTGGGCTTCGATTTGTCTCAGGCAGTCCTGGCCGCAACCGGCCTTCTCGGGCCACCGCGTGCATGATTCGAGGCGCAGGTGGCCGGGGCTGCCGGCCGGCGAGACCGCCGCGTGGGCGGCATCGACCCGGACGGCCACGAACTGGCCGTTGTCGGGGCAGGCGACGACGCGGTCGCCCCGCATGAGGAAGTACTCGCGCAGCCGCTTCCGCGACGCGAGGTAGAGCACGGCCAACACGGCGAGTGTTCCGAGGGCGTAGAACAATCCGGTCATGGCACGTTCCTCCGCGGCCCTATCCTACTCGGTTCCAGGTTCCAGGTTCCAGGTTCCAGGTTCACGGTTCACGGTTCACGGTTTGCGGTTTACGGTTCACCCCTCGACCGGGCCCGGGGCGACCCTGAGCAGGGTCGAAGGGTCGGGGCTCGGCATCCGGGGTTTCTTCGTGGCGTCCGGCTTCAGCCGGACGCCTGCTACAATCGCCCCATGACTGCGCTTACGGACCAGGCTTTCCGGGTGAAGGCCGACGAGACGCTCGAGGCTGCCCAGCGCGCGCTCCTCGACTGGGCCGACCGTGACGGATTCGAGGTGGAACTGCAGGGAGGCGTCCTGAACATCCTCTTCGAGGAGCCTTCCCCGGCCCGATTCGTCATCAGCCCGAACGCGCCGGTCCGCCAGATCTGGGTGTCGGCCCTGGTCAGGAGCTACAAGCTGGCCTGGGACGACGCCCGGGCGGCGTTCGTCCTCGAGGGTGACACGCTCGAAGCCCTGCTCCGGCGGCTGATCCAGCAGCATCTCGACAGCTGATCGGCAACCCTGGAAGGTGTCAGCCCCGGGAGGGCCCTGCGCTCCCGATTACCCTGTACAATGGGCCGGTCACGGTTTCAAAGCCCGGAGGTATCCCATGCGGAAGTTCGCCACGGCGTTCGTGGTTGTGTCGATGACCTTTGCGCTCGCCGCGTGCGGGAGCAGCAAGAAGGAAGAGGAGGCCAGGGCCGCCGAGGAAGCGAAGAAGGCCCAGGAGCAGGCTCAGGCCGGCGGCGGCTCGGTCCAGGACATGGCCAAGGGCATGGAGCAGTTCGCCCAGTCGATGCAGCAGCTCCAGCAGAGCCAGGACGGCAAGACGTACGAGCCGGTCAGCTTCAAGGAACTCCAGGCCGTGCTGCCCGACATCAGCGGGTGGGAGAAGGAGAAGCCCCGCGGCGAGATGATGACCGCGCCGGTGAAGTTCTCCCAGGCCGAGGTCGTCTACACGAAGGACGACGCGCGCGTGGAGGTCAAGATTGTCGACACCGCCATGTCGCAGATGCTCACGCTGCCTTACCAGATGTTCCTGATGGCGAATTACGCCCGCGAAACGGACTCCGGCTACGAGAAGGCGACCAAGGTGGCCGGCTACCCCGGGTGGGAGAAGTGGAACAGCGAGGACAAGCAGGCCGAGACCGGGGCCATCGTCGGGCAGCGGTTCCTGGTGACTGCCGAGGGTAACGGCGTCGAGAACGCCACCGTCGTGAAGGATATCGTCGCGAAGATCGATCTCGCGAAACTGGCTGGACTGAAGTAGTTCCGTGGGTGGGCCTGCGCGCCGTCGATCGTGGCGGGTCCCCGCCCTCGCCGTCGTGCTGGCAGCGGTCGTGCCGGGCGTGGCGCAGGCCGCGCCCGCCGATCCTGAATCGGCCGCCCTGCGACGGCAGGCCCTCTCGCTCACCTACAACCTCGATCGCGAAGAGGCGGTGGCCGTGCTCAGGCAGGCCATCGCCCGGCACCCGGAAGATCCGGCCAATCACCTCGCGCTGGCCTCGGTGGTCTGGTCGCAGCTGCTCTTCCGACGCGGCTCCATCACCATCGACGAGTACCTCGGCCCTCCCTCGGGCTCCGATCTCGCGCGCACGCCGCCTCCCGCCGATGTCACGTCCACGTTCCGGACGTCGGTGGCCCGGGCGCTCGAACTGGCGGAGCGCCGGCTGAAGACGCACCCCAACGACCCCGAGGCCCTCTTCCACGCTGGCCTGGCCGTCGGGCGCGAGGCCGCGTTTGTCGCCACGGAGGAAGGCAAGGTGATGGGCGCCTTCCGGGCGGCCAAACGGGCTTTCGATACGCACGAACGGGTACTCCAGCTCGATCCGTCCCGCAAGGAGGCTGGCCTCATCGTCGGCACGTACCGCTACATCGTCGCCACGCTGGGGCTGTTCAAGCGGTGGCTCGCGTACCTGGCGGGGTTCGGCGGCGATCGGGCGGTGGCGATGCGCCTGCTCGAGGAGTGCGCCACGCATCCAAGCGACCTGCAGGCTGAAGCCCAGTTCGCCCTGCTCGTCACCTACAGCCGCGAGAACCGCCACGACGACGTGCTGCGGGTGCTGAAGGGGCTGCGCGAGCAGTTCCCGCGCAACCGCCTGCTGTGGATCGAAACGGGCGCCACGCTGCTGCGCGCGAACCGCCCGGCGGAAGCGCTGCCCTGGCTCGACGACGGCTGGGCCAGGCTGGCGCGCGACACCCGCCCCCGGGCCTTCGGCGAGGAGGCCATGTGGCGGTACAAACGCGGCCTGGCGCTGGCGATGCTGGGACGCGGCGCCGAGGCCCGCGTCGAAGCCGCCGCGGGGGCAGCGCTCCCGGCGGCGCGCTGGGTCAAGGGCCGGATCGCCGCCGTCACCGGGCGCGTCGAAGATCTGGCGGGCAACCGGACCGCCGCCCTCCAGGCCTACCGGCAGGCCGTCGATCTCTGCAGGGCCGGCAACGACGCCCTGGGGGTGGAGGACGCGGAGCGTTGGATCGATAAACCTTTCCGGGGAACTTCGGCTGCGCCGGGCCGTCAGTACGAGTAGCTATGGCGAAGAAGACACCCTGGGGCTGGATCATCTTCGGCATCGTGGCCTTCACGATGCTGGTGGGGGTCAGCCTCGTCGCCGTGGCGGGCTACTACGTCTACCGCCAGTTCGCGTTCGAATCCATGCCCGCGACCGAACGGACGGCGGAGGAGAAGTTCGACGCCATGGCCAGGCGGTTCGAGGGCGAAGAACCCCTGCTGATCATCGAGGACGGCGAGCCGGTCCTCAACGAGAAGGCGTCGGACCGCCGGAAACCGGGGCGCATCGACGCGCTGCGCGTCATGGTGTGGGACCCGTCCGAGGAACGGGTGGTGTCGCTCAACATCCCCTTCTGGCTGGTGCGCATGACGGAGGGGCGGCCCATCAAGCTCTCGGCCGGAGACGAAGGCCACGCGACGACGCCGCAACTCAAGGTGACGGCCAGGGACCTCGAGCGCCACGGCCCCGGCCTCATCCTCATGCACAAGGACCGGCACGGCGAGCGCGTCATCGTCTGGGCGGAGGCGGAAAAGGGCCGTTAGGCCGTTCGGCCGTTCGGCCGTCAGGCCGTCAGGCCGTCAGGCCCGGAACAAGTCCGGCAGCCCCAGGAACTCCTGGATGCGGGCCAGGAGCGAGCGCGAAGAATCCTCCAGCTCGAACCGGGCCTTCGCCGCCTCGGCCTTCTGGCGCTCGAGGTCGGCACGGCGCTCGGCCACCACGCGACTGATGAGCCGGAGCACGTCGGGATTCGCGAGCGCCGCCTCGCGCAGCGCCTGGGCCGTCAACTCGAGCACCAGGCTCTCGCCCGACGCCAGCACGGTGGCCGACCTGGGTTGCCCCGTCAGCATCGACATCTCACCGAAGTAACCGCCGCGCCCGAACGAGGCCAGCTCCCGCCCCGATGCCTCCACCACTCGGGCCCGGCCCCGGCAGATCACGAACATCGAGCTGCCCTCTTCGTCCTGGCGGACGATGGCCTCGCCGTCGCCGTAGAGCCGCTCTTCGGCCCGCGCGGCCAGCTCGCGCCGCTGATCGTCGCCGAGTGGCACGAACAGGTCCACCACCTTGAGCCACTCGTCGTGGCGATCGGTCCGCTCCCCTGGACGTTCGTGCGGAGCTTCACGCTGGTACTCGACCTGGATGGGGTACGGGATCTCGAAGCCGTACCGCTTCAGGGCGTAGTAGATCGCGGTGCGAACCTGATCGCGGGCAGCCGTGTCACGGGCGAAGTCATTGATCCAGAACCGGACCCGGTAGTTCACCGACGACGACCCGAACTCGTCCACGAGGTAGTCCGGAGCGGGATGCGCCAGGGCGAGCGATGCGTTCGAGACGGCCTCGGCCAGCGCGGCCTTCACCTGGTTGGGCGGGACGTCGTAGCTCACGCCCACGACGATCTCGAGGCGCGTCGGGTTCTCGGGTTCGGAGTAGTTGGTAATCGCCTCCTTGGAAATGAAAGCGTTCGGCAGGATCACGTGGTTGCCGGACTTTGTCCGCAGCTTGGTGGCGCGCCAGGTGACCTCGGTGACGATGCCCTCGAAGGACCCGACGCCCACCCAGTGCCCCACGCGGAACGGCTTCTCCACCTGGATAGCCAGGCCCGCGAACATGTTGCCGAGGGTGTCCTGCAGGGCGAAGCCCACCACCACCGCTCCCACGGCCGACGTGGTGAGGAACTTCTCCCCCATCGCGCCGGTGGAGATCAGCAGGAACACGCCGATGATGATCGTGTCCTGGACGATCGTCGGGAACCGTTCGGGCACCCGGTCGGCGCGCAACGGGTTGATGGCGACCACCACCAGGAAGTTGATGATCGCCAGGGCCAGGACGAGCCGGTTGATGGACGCCACCTGGGGGACCATCGCCTGCCCCAGGGGGTACCAGGCCAGCACGGCGTCCACCACGAGGCCGGCCACGAGCAGGACCAGCGTCAGGACCAGCTTGCGCCGGACGAGGCGGTTCGGTGTCGCGGCCCTGATGAGGGCCGCCAGGACGAACAGGCCGACGCCGATGGCGGCCTTGAGAGCGATGTCGTTCATGGCGCCAGCCACGCCGCGGGGGCTACTTCAGCCCGCCCTGTTTCTTGAACCCCTCGATGTCGGCCGGGGTCAGCGTAATCGACACCAGCGTCTTCACGGGGCCGCCCTTGGCGTTGCGCTCGGTGTCCACGCCGCGCGAGGCCCCCGATCCCGTGACTTCGGCCGTCTTCTTCTCTTCCTTGCCGCCGGGCTTGAGCATGCCACCCAGGCCGAAGCCCTTCTTCTTGGGCTCGGCCTTCCCCTCGTCCTTCCCCGCGTCCTTCTTGGGGGCGCCGCCGCCCGTGAGGCCGGCCGTGCCCGCCTCGACGGCCGCGACCTCGGTGAGGGGCTTCGCCGTGAAGGTGATCCGGCTCTTGTAGCGGTCGGCCAGCGTGAGCGACGCCGCGAGCTTCTGCGACGCGATCTGCGCGTCGAGCTTCTTCAGGCGCTCCTCCATCTCGGGGTGCGACGCGAAGAGGCCCTGCTTCTCCGTGGACGCCTTGTTGCGGGCCTGGAGGCGCTTGAGGAACTCGCCGAGCCCCTGGGGCGCGTAGCCGAGGGTGTCGGCCAGCTTCAGGCCCACGCCGTCCGACTCCAGTTCCTCGTTGCGGCCGAAGCCCGCCAGCACCAGTTCGGACGTCTTGTCGACGAGCTTCGAGAAGAACGCCGGGTTCTTGAAGGACTCGTCGGCGCCGATCTCGATCATCTTGCCCTTCTGGATGGCCTTGATCGTGTGCTTCTCGGTGACGTGCACGATCTCGTGGGCCAGGACGCCCGCCAGTTCGGCCTCGTTCTGCATCAGCCCCAGGGCACCGCGCGTGATGTGGACGAACCCGCCGGGCGCGGCAAAGGCGTTCACGCCGTCGGTGTCGAGCACGATGAAGGTGAACGGCAGCTTCGGGCGCGAGCTCTTCTGGACGAGGATCGTGCCCACCAGGGCGACGTACTGGTGCACGGCCTTGTCCTGGACGACGCCGTAGCGGTCGCGGACCTTCTTGCTGACGGCCGCGCCCAGCTCCACTTCTTCGTCGTCGGTAATCTGGAGTTCGCGGAACTGCTGCGTGCGCTTGATGATGCCGCCCAGCTGGGGCGGGGCGGGCGCCGCCGCTTCGCACACCGCCGCGCCGGCCACCACCGTCACGAGTCCCACCACCACGAGTCGCGTTGTCAGGGTCATAGTCGAACGCCCGTTGTTCAGGGGCCGGTGCGGACAGGCCCTCGGCCCATCCCCGGCCGGCACGCCTACGGCACACCCGGGCCCGCGGGGGCGATCCCCCCGGGCCGGACCTCGAAGATCTCCACCGGCTCGGACTTGCCTTTCACCGTGACGGTACCCAGCGGCCTCATATCATACCGCCCTTTCAGGCGGCTGCGGGTCCGATCGCTGATGATGATCCGCGTCCCGTACTGCTTGTTGAGCGACTCCAGGCGCGAGCCCAGGTTCACGGCGTCGCCGATCACCGTGTAGCTCATGATGCTCTCGGACCCGATGTTGCCCGCCACCATGTCGCCGGTGTTGATGCCGACGCCGATGTCCAGCGCCGGCAGGCCCGCCGCCTCCCAGCGGCGGTTCAGGCCGTCGAGCGCCTCGAGCATGTCCAGCGCCGTCCGCACCGCGTGGTCCGCATGGTCGGGATCCTCGAGCGGCGCGCCGTAGAGCGCCATGATCATGTCCCCGACGAACTTGTCCACGGTGCCCCGGTGGGTGAACACGATGGGCACCATCGTCGAGAAGTACTCGTTGAGCTGGGCCACGACGGCTTCGGCGCGGCCGGCTTCGGTGAAGGTCGTGAAGCCGCGGATGTCCGAGAAGAGCACCGTCATGTCGCGGCGCGCGCCCCCGAGGCTTGCCCGCGACGGGTCAGCCATCAGCTGGTCGTACACGTCACGCGACACGAAGCGCGAGAACACCTGCTTCACCTGGCGTTTCTCGCGCCCCTCCACGAAGTACTGGTAAGCCGTCGCCGCGAACAGGCTGAGCGCCACGGCGCCCAGCGGCCGGGCGGTCTCGAGCCACAGGCCGGCCGTGAACGCCGCCGCCGCCGTACCCGCCACCGCCGCCGCCAGGCCGAGCGCGGCGGCCACGCCCCACCACACGCCGACGCCCATCACGAACACGCCGGCCAGCACGGCGGCTCCAGCCGCCAGCGCCGCCGACGCCCACACCGGCGCCGGGCGCATGCCGCGCCGCGACAGGAGGTTGTCCGTCACGTTGGCGTGGATCTGGGCGCCTGGCATCTTGCCGGCCGCGAAGGGCACCGTGAAGACATCGTGGAGGCCCGCCGCCGTCGTGCCGACAAAGACCACCTTGTCGCGGAAGACGTCCGGGGCGACAAACGGCGCGGCCCCCGACTGCAGCTGCAGTTCGGAGTAGAACAGGTCGTACAACGAGAACTCCGGGTAGGTCGGCCGGCCTGCGCTGTCCACCACGGGCCCGGTGAACCCGATGAGCGCGCGCGACACGTCCGCGGCCCCTCCGTCGGGCGTCGCGACCGTGGCGCGCACCAGTGGCACGCGGGCGGCACCCGCCTCGAGGGCCTGGCCGGTGACACGCACGGCGCTCGGCGCCGTGCCCGAGGCGCGCAGCGCGGCGGCGAGCGCCAGCGACGGCAGCGCCAGCCCGCTCACGCGCACCGCCGGAACCGCGCGGCGCACGGGCCCATCGGGATCGAGCACCAGCAGGTTGTGGCCGATGCCGGCGGCGGCCGCCGCCAGTTCGGGGAACGGCGGGATGACGGCGGTCCGCGGCTCGAACGCGTCGAGAGCCGGCACCTGGGCGCGCTGCAGCGACGAGGCCTGTTCGGCCTGCCGCGACGCTTCCAGCGGATCGGACGCGGTCACGTCGGCCACGACCACCACGCGGCCCGAGCGGCTCACGGCCTCGGCGAGCGCGCGATCGGACTCCTCGCCGGTCCACGCCTCGCCGTCAACCGTGAACGACCGCCGGTCGCGTTCGGTGAACAGGACGTCGTACGCAATGACCCGCGCAGGCGCCCGCGACAGGAAGTCCACCACCGACGCGTGCACCAGGCGGGGCCACGGCCACCGGCCGACCAGCGGTTCCAGCTTCCGGATGCTCGCGTCATCGATCGATACGATGACGATGTCGCGGCTGGCGAGGGCGGGATCGGTCAGCAGCCGCACGCGCAGGTCGTAGGTCTTCAGTTCGATCGTCTCGACGAGCGGCACGACGCCGAGCAGCCAGGCCGCGCACGCCGCGGCCGCGCCCAGGCCCGCGCCGATCCCGGCCCGCCGCGGCCACGAGGCCGTCATCGCCGGCCCGCCCGCCCGCCGCTCGCCGGGCGCGAGCCAGTGCGTGTACGCTGTAGGGTGGAGCCCATCACCATGCCTTCGTTGCCCATCCTCGAGGAACAGGACCTGCGGCGGGCCGTGTCGGCCCGCGACGCGGTCGAGGCCATCCGGGCGGCCTTTGCCGCCGACGGCCGCGGCGACACGGCCGTGCCCGCCGTCATCAACCTGCCGGTGCCGGGCACGCACGGCGAGTTCCACGTCAAGACCGCGTGGGTCCGGGGCGTCGACGTCATTGCGATCAAGGTGGCCTCTGGATTCTACGACAATCCGGCCCTGGGGCTGCCGACCGGATCGGGACTGATGGCGCTCTTCAGCGCGAGGACCGGCCTGCCGGTCGCGTTGCTCTTCGACAACGGGTTCCTCACGGACCTCCGGACGGGTGCCGCCGGCGCCGTCGCCGCTGACCTGCTGGCGCCGGGGGCGGTCGAGACCGTGGGCGTCATCGGCTCGGGCGTCCAGGCCCGCTACCAGGTGCGCTGCCTGCGGGTCGTGCGCGACTTCGCGCGGGTGGTGGCGTGGAGCCCGGACCGCGAGGGCCTCGACGCGTACTGCGGCGAGATGCGTGAGACGCTCGGCGTCGAGGCCGTGGCCGCCGCGTCGCCCGAGGAGGCGGTGCGTGCGGCGGACGTGGTGATTACCGCCACGCCGGCGCGGGAGCCCGTCGTGCGGGCCGCCTGGCTGCGGCCGGGCCAGCACGTGACCGCGGTGGGCGCCGACACGCCCGGCAAGCAGGAACTCGAGGCGGCGTGCCTGGGCCGCGCCGACCTGGTGGTGGTCGATCGCCTCGCGCAGTGCGCGGCCTTCGGCGAGCTCTCGCACGCGCTGCGGGCGGGGTTGCTGACCGAGGCGGGCGTCGCGGGCACGCTGGGGGAACTCGCGGCCGGCGTCAGGCGCGGCCGCACGTCCGGGGATCAGATCACGGTGTGCGACCTGACCGGGGTGGGCTTCCAGGACACCGCGATCGCGGCGCTCGCGTACAGTAAAACGGCCCCGAGCCGAAGCGCGGAGCCGACCAGTATGGGAAGTGTATGATGGATGGTACCGGTACGGGGATTCGAACCCCGGTCCCGTGGCTGAGAACCACGTGTCCTAACCCCTAGACGATACCGGCACTCGCCGACTAGGAACTTCTGATTTTACTGCCAGTCGTCGTTCCGGTCAACACCCTGAGCTCCTGATGTCGCATCGCACCATCCTGCTCGTCCTTGCCACCCTCGCCGTCGTCATCGGCCTGGCGGCGTACTCCCTGGCCACGCAGGAACCCGGCCCGCTCGTCACCATCACGGGGCCCGTGGCGGTTGGCGGCCAGGCCGTCGACCTCGACGTCTCCGTCGATCCGCACGGGTCGCGCCTGTCGCGTCTGGAAGCGTGGCTCGAGCAGGGCGGCCGGCGGTTCCCGTTGTTCGACCTCGCGTCGGGGGCCGCGGCGCAGGTGCGCCAGGAGACCCCGGAACGGCTGCGCCTCACGTACCGCGTGCCCACGGCCGCCCTCGGCGGCCTCAAGGACGGCACGGGGCGCATCGTGGTCCTGGCGGAGCGCCCGCTGCTGTTCGGCTTCCGGCACGCCCGGACCGAGGCGGCCCGCGACGTGGCCGTGCACGTGACGCCGCCGGCCCTGGCGGTGTTGTCCACCCATCACTACGTCCGCCTCGGCGGCGCCGAAATGGTGGTGTACCGCGTGACGCCGCCGGAGGCGGTGTCGGGCGTGACGGTGGGCGACCGGTTCTATCGGGGGTATCCGGCCAGCGGCGTCATCGGCGCCAGGGGCGCGGCGCCGGGCGTGCACGTGGCGTTCTTCGCCCTCGCCTTCGACCAGGACCTGCGGGCGCCCATCCGGCTGACGGCCCGCGACGCGGCCGGAAACACGGCCGAGGCGGACTTCGAGCACCGGGCGTTCCCGTCGACGTTCTCGGCGACCACGATGGTCATTGACGATCGCCTGCTGGCCCGCATCGTGCCGCCAATCGTGGCGGCCACGCCGGGGCTCTCGCTGGCAGCGGGCACGCCCGACGAACGGCTGCAGGCCTTCCTGCACATCAACAGCGAGGTGCGGCGCCAGAACACCGAGCGCCTGGCCGCCCTTGCAGCCGAGACGTCGCCCGAATGGCTCGGCCGCGACGCCTTCAGGCGCCTCGCCGGCGCCAAGAGCGAGGCGCCGTTCGCCGAACACCGGACCTACGTGCACCAGGGGCGCAACGTCGACGAGCAGGTGCACCTCGGCTTCGACCTCGCGTCCACGCGCGGCGCGGCCGTGGCGGCGTCCAACACGGGCCGCGTCGTCTTCGCGGCGTACCTCGGCATCTACGGCAACTGTGTGGTGCTCGACCACGGCATGGGCGTGCAGACGCTCTACGGCCACCTGTCGGTCATGGACGTCGAGGCCGGCGATCGGGTCGAACGCGGCGAGTCCATCGGCCGCAGCGGCGCCACGGGCCTCGCCGGCGGCGATCACGTGCACTTCACGGTGCTGGTCGGCGGCACGCCGGTGAACCCGATCGAATGGTGGGATCCGCACTGGATGCACGACCGGGTCGAACGGAAACTGCGGGAGGCCGGCATCCGCTGAGGCCCGCACCGCCCCTGAAGGCGCCGGGGCGGTCTGATATGATGCCCCCGCCGCCAGCGCCGCGACGAAGCCGACCATGACACCAGCCGATCCGGATCGCGCCGCCCCGGCCCCAGCCGGGCCCCGCGCCCGCGCCGCGGACTACGTGGCGCTGGCGAAGCCGCGACTCAACGTCCTCGTCGTGGTCACGGCGCTCGCCGGCTTCTACATGGGGGTCCGGCCGGGCATGGCGGACGTGTACCTCGTCTGCCTGCACATGATCGTCGGCACCGCGCTGGTCGCCAGCGGCTCCGCCGTCTTCAACCAACTGCTCGAGATCGACGCCGACGGCCTCATGCGGCGCACCCGCGCGCGGCCCCTGCCCTCCGGGCGCCTGACGCCGCGCGCGGCCCGGATCTTCGCGGTCGCGCTGTCGGGGGCGGGCGTGATTCAGCTGGCCCTCGGCGTCAACCTGCTCGCGGCCGCGATCGCCTTCGTCACGCTCCTGTCGTACACGGTGTTCTACACGCCGCTCAAGCGCCGGTCGTCACTGTCCACGGTGGTGGGGGGCGTGCCCGGCGCGCTGCCGCCGATGATTGGCTGGGCCGCGGCCCGCGGCACCCTGTCGATCGAGGCCTGGATCCTCTTCGGCATCGTCTTTCTCTGGCAGATGCCGCACTTCCTGGCGATCGCCTGGATGTACCGTGAGGACTACGGGCGCGCCGGATTCCCGCTGCTGCCGGTCATCGAGCCCGACGGCGCGTCCACGGGCCGCCAGGCCGTGATGTACGCCGCCGCGCTGCTGCCCGTGAGCCTGGCCCCGACGGCGACGGGCATGACGGGCCTGGCGTACTTCATCGGTGCGTGCCTGCTTGGCGTGGCGTTTGTCGCGCTCTCCGTGCGTTTCGCGGTGCTCCGTTCCACGCCGGCGGCCCGGCGGCTGTTCTTCGGCTCGATCATCTACCTGCCGCTGCTCTGGATGCTCATGGTCGTGAACCGGGTGGCCCCATGAACGTCACCGATCTTCCGGCGGTGAACGCCACGCTCAACGCCACGGCCACGGTCCTGCTTGCCGCAGGCTGGCTGCTCATCAGGGGTGGCCGCCGCCAGGCCCATCGTGCGGCGATGCTGGCGGCGGTGGGCGTCTCGGCACTCTTCCTGATCTCGTACGTCGTCTATCACGCCAATGCGGGCTCCAGGCCGTACCAGGGCACGGGCCCGATCAGGCTGGTGTACTTCGCCATCCTGATCTCGCACATCATCCTGGCCGCCGCCATCGTCCCGATGGTGCTCGTCACGCTGTGGCGGGCCATGA
>CAYNDV010000127.1:0-13547 GCA_964396055.1 uncultured Vicinamibacterales bacterium
GTCGCTCCCCGCTGATCGCGGGGGGGCTGGGTTCGACTCCCAGGCGCTTCCGCCATTCGACTCGGCCCGTGAGTTGTGAGGGCCTCGCTCATGGCAAGCCATTCGACTCGCGACGCCATGAACCCATCGTCGCTGCCGAAGCCGTCGACTGGTGCACGCGAGGCTGGCCCTGCAGCCGGGCCGAGGCGAATGGCCCTGAGCGACCCTGAGCGAGCTCACGAATGCCCGCGAGTCGAAGGGGAGTCGAAGGGCAAGACACCTGCGCCTGGGAGTCTCCCCTGCTTTGTCTACATCCTGCTCTGCGCCGACGGCAGCTACTACGTCGGTTCGACGACCGACTTGGCTGAGCGCGAACGAGTTCACAATGATGGACACGGCGCAGAGTACACGGCGACACGCCGACCCGCGCGCCTGGTCTACTCGGAAGCTCACACGTCCTGGCCCGCCGCCCGGAGGCGCGAAGCCCAGATCAAGCGTTGGTCCCACGCTAAGAAGCGGGCCCTCGTCGAGGGCGATCTCGAAGGCATTCACCGCCTCGCCAAGCGCAGAGGATAGCCTCGGTTATTCGGGCGAAGTGACCGACCGAGTCTGTGTACGTCGAATGGCGCATCAGCTATACTCAAGCCACAATGCACCGCCCCGCAGTACAGCAGACAGCCGAAGTCGATGTCGCCCGCTTGTCCCCCCCGCTGAAGTGGGCAGGTGGGAAGCGTTGGCAGGTCCCTCATCTTCGGCCTTTCTGGGAGTCTCAGTCGCACCGCAGGCTGGTCGAGCCTTTCGCTGGTGGCTTGGCCGTGACACTGGGACTCATGCCACGTCGCGCCTTGCTCAACGACATCAATCCCCACCTCATCAACTTCTACGGTTGGCTGAAGCGGGGCCTCCTGATCGAAGTTGAGATGCGGAACGACGAGACGCTGTTCTATCGACACCGCGTGCGATTCAATGATCTTCTCCGGAAGAAGCGGCAGTCCTCTCGCGAGGCGGCAAGCCTCTTCTACTTCCTGAACCGCACCGGGTACAACGGGCTGTGTCGCTTCAACAGCAGGGGCGAGTTCAATGTTCCGTTCGGCCGCTATACCCAGATCGGCTACGTTCGCGACTTCCTTGCCTACAAGCAGACGTTCAAGAACTGGACGTTCTCTTCCGGTGACTTCCAGTCGATTGATCTCGATGCGGACGACTTCGTCTACGCCGATCCACCCTACGACGTCGAGTTCACCCAGTATTCCCAGGGTGGATTCTCCTGGGTTGATCAGGTGAGAACGGCCGAGTGGCTTGCCTCCCATCAAGGCCCGGTGGTGCTCGTCAACCAGGCCACACCGCGTATCAGGGATTTGTACTCGTCGCTTGGCTTCGCCTTGTCGGAACTGAAGGCACCGCGACGCATCAACTGCAACGGCGATCGCACACCCGCGATGGAAGTGTTTGCCACGAGGAACTTGTGAGCCCACGTAACACCAATACCGGCGGCGTCCTCGAAGCGATGATCGTCCCGGCGCTCACGCGCGGCGGGTACAAGTGTGAAACCCAGGTTGTCGTTGGCCATCGCCCTGGGGGCGGCACACACAAAGCAGATGTGATGGCCCGGCAAGGGACGGACGAGATTCTGATTTCGTTGAAGTGGCAGCAGACCGGAGGAACGGCTGAACAGAAGGTTCCGTTTGAGGTGATGTGCCTTGCCGACGCAGTCCGTGACGACAAGGCGACCAGGGCATACCTCGTGCTGGGCGGAGACGGGTGGACACTTCGCGACTACTACACCTCGGGTGGACTGAAGGAACACCTCATCTACGCCGGCCTCGTTCGCGTGGTCACGTTAGAAGCGTTCGTGAAGCTGGCGAACAACGGACGGCTCTAGCGGACTTCGTTCTCACGCGCACTTATGAAGGCCCGCAATTCAGAAACAGCCACGGCTTCCCCGATCATCACCTGGGTGAGACTTCGAAAGAACAGGAGCACTTCGGCCACAACTTGGGACTCCACGAAGTTCCTGGTCTTCCCTTGGGCGTCGGTCGCCGTGAACACCACACCGCTTGGGTTCTTAGAAAGGGCATCTATCGCGGACGCCACGAAGGGTGTGAGTGGAGCATGTTTGCTGACGACGACGCCGATTACTTTGTCTCCCCCCGCCTGAAACAACGGACCACCGGAGTTCCCTGGATTGAACGCACCGTTGACGACGAGGTGCTTGACCACTTGGCTCTGACCGTTGGTGCCAATGAACCCGGACAGATACCCAACGCTCAACAGAGGCGACGGGCCATTGTAGCCAAGCGGGAATCCCCAAGTCGAAACCGCCGCCCCGAGTTCGGGGTCATTGTCGGGTGCAAGCTCCAGTCCTCCACCCAGCGGGGAGGCCGGCCGCAGGAGTGCTAAGTCCCTTTGCTGGTCGCCAGCCACTTTCTGGAAGTGAATCTGCCGCCCCGAGGCGTCGAATGCGACGATGTCAGCGACACCGCATCCAGCGACCACATGGTTGGCGGTCACAACCAGTCCGGACTTCAGCACGAAACCAGTCCCCTTGTTCGAGGACCTGGGACACACCAGCATCAACACCGACTTGACGGCATTCCGCTGGATTGGCCCTGCAGCGTCCAGGGTCCACTGGGTTGCGACTGGGAGCTTCGTGTCCTGGGCCATGGTCATCGCCACTCCTGAAGGTCCGAGAAGGGCGCAGATGGCGGACATGAACAGTCCCTGTGACCGCGTCTTAAAAGTGCGCACCATTGCGGACTCCTTCAGGCGGATTCTACACGCTTCGGATGTTCCCAATACGTTCCAAGAAACGGCCCCAAGGTAGGACTTTGAGGCGTTTCAGGCAATCTAGGCAGTCTCCTGAATCGTCTAACCGCAATGGGTTAAGTGACTTGCGGCAATCCTGCTGAGGCTTCGACTCCCAGGCGCTTCCGCCATTCGACTCGCGAGCGGCCGGCTTCGCCGGCCCGCCCCGCTCGCTCATGGCGGGCTTATCGCCCGCCGCGCCCATGGAGAATGCCCTGAGCGAGCGGATGAATGCGGGCGAGTCGAAGGGCAAGCCACCAGCGCCTGGCCAGGGCGAGTTCTGGGTCTACATTCTTGAGTGCGCGGACGGCACTCTCTACGTGGGTTCGACCACCGACGTGGACTGTCGGCTTCAGCGTCACAATGCGGGAACCGGAGCTCGGCACACCGGAGTCCGCGGCCCCAGCCAGGTCGTCTATTCGGAGTCGCACCCGACGCTCGCAGCTGCCCGTCGCCGCGAAGCCCAACTCAAACGCTGGTCACACGCCAAGAAGCAGGCCCTCGTCGACGAACATCTCGACAGACTGCACCGGCTCGCCAGACGACGCCACTACTGAATCGACCTGTGCCGAATTGGCCAGCCGCGCGCACGCGAGAAGTCCAGCTCAAGCGCTGGACGCGGGCTTCGAAGGAAGCCTTGATTAGTCAGCGGAAACCGAGCCGGGCTCCACGAACTCGCGAGACGACGGCGTCGTCGATCTTCTGAGTAGCCGCCGCTGCCAAAGAGCGACGAATTGGCATCGACCCTGTTGGCGGTGCCGATTAGGGTTGGTCGGATGTTCCCTTGTGTCGGTAGATCGTCACATCCACCGACAATACGGAACATCAGCAGTGTGTGTCGGAGGGAGGCTTGAGGATCTTCTCGAGCGAGGCAATCAGCGGAGGCAAGTCCTCTGTCACGACCTGCCAGACGATGTCTTCATCGACACCAAGGTAGTCGTGCACGACCTTGTGGCGCATGCCGACAATCTCCTGCCACGGGATCTCGGGATGCTCGGCACACAACTCACGAGACACGTGTCGGCCGGCTTCGCCGATAACCTGAACGAGGTGGGTGAGCGCGAGCCGGAGATTCTCGTCTTGTTCGTAGACGTCCCGGGTGACGCCATGTGTCTTGGCGACGGCCTTTCGCGCCATGTCGAGCATGTGGCCGACATAGACCGAATCACGCGGCGACATACAGCGGTTCGGCGTCGTTCAGGACACGCTCCCGGATTCGCGCGTTCAGGAACTTCGGCGTCACCATGTCCACGCGTCGACCGTGGAGCAGCTCCGAGAACTCCCGTTCGATCGTGACAAAGCGCAGGCCAGGGACATGGCCGGGCAGGAACTCGACCAGGACATCGACGTCGCTGTCGGGCCTGAAATCGTCGCGCAGGACGGACCCGAACAGCGCCAATCGGGCGATATGGTGCCGTCGGCAGAACGCCGAGACAGCCTCGCGATCGATCGAAAGGTGCGGACTCATCGTCTGGCCTCTGGCGTCAATGATAGCGCCATCCGTGTCATGTCGGACCTGGGTGTCCGAAATGGCGCACCCAACGTCACCGACTACAGGTCAAAGAACCCTGGAGCTACGGGTGGACGCCCTCCATCACCCGTATCCGTCCCTCAACCCGCCTGCCTGACGTGGGCCTGACCACGATATCGATGTCTCGGCCGAGTGCGGTAAGCAAACGCATCAGGCGCTCACTCGAGAAACTGGAGAGACGGCCGTTCAACAGTGCTGACACCTTCGGCTGATCGACACCCATCAGCGCCGCAGCCGCAGCCTGTGTCAGGTGCCGTTTCTTGATGACCTGTCCGATCAGGCTCGCGAGCTGAGCCTTCGCGAGTTCCTCGCCGGGTTCCGCGAACCCGAGGTCGGCGAACACGTTGCCAGAGCCAGGTGTCACTGCAATCCGTGAGCGCTTTGCCATGATTCGTAGTCCTCTCGTGCTCTCGCCAACCGCTTCTCGATGAGGTCGATCACCGACTTGGGGGTCGAGATCCCCCTCGTCGATTTCTTCTGGAACGCGTGGAGTACGTCACCCCCGCGAATCGCACGGTATAGACGGAGCGATAGGCGTTGCCATCGAAGTCGTCGACGACCTCAAGGACGCCGGCACCGCCGAAGCCCTTCAGGGGTTTCGCGAACGGCGCCTTCAGTCCGATCTGCGCATCCCACAAGGCTCGTCCGACTCGCCGCTTCACCTCATCGGGAAACGCGCTGAGATCGGCCTTGCTGGTTCCCACCCAGCGCACCGGCTTCGGTTCAGCCTCAGGGTGCTTCAATCGATGCTCCGATCCACGAGAGTATTATATGCCACTTTTGGCATGCCCGCGGCCAGGGACTGGATCTACGACACACGGGCGCGCTCGCGAGAGCCTGAAGCTCCAACCGCGGGTCAGGTCGCGTGGAGGCCGAACCCGCCGCTGGCGAGACAGACTGCACCGTCCGATGCCGCGCGGAACAGGGTCGCCTCCGGCAAGCGCCTCGCGGCGTTCTGCCACTGGCACGACCGCCAGAGCCTTCCGCTTGCCATCGGGGTTGCGCAGCACCAGCAGGTGTATCATCACTCGTGTCACACGACTCGGGAGTCCACGACTGACGACAGGAGCGTAACGATGACACTCAAGAAATGGCTGGCTGCCGCGGCAGCCGTCGCACTGTGCGTATCAGCGGCCTGTTCCGGGCCGAAGCCGGACGCGCCGGCCCCGGCGGCCGCCGGGACGGCCGCGATCGACCGCACGGTGCTGCCGCTCGCCGAGCCAGACTACCCGCGCGAAACGGAACTGGACGCCCGAAAGGCGACGCCGCCGGCGCGCTTCGAGGTCAAGGCTCCCAAGGACGCGCCGAACGTCCTCATCGTCCTCGTCGACGACATGGGATTCGGCGTGCCGAGTGCCTTCGGCGGCCCCGTGCACATGCCGACCGCCGAGCGGCTGGCGCAGCAGGGGCTGCGCTACAACCAGTTCCACACGACTGCGGTCTGCTCGCCGACGCGGACGGCGCTGCTCAGCGGCCGCAACCACCACATGAACAACATGGGGGGGATCACCGAGACGGCCACGGCGTTTCCAGGCAACACAGGGCAGCGCCCGAACAATGTGGCGCCGCTCGCCGAGATGCTGCGGCTGAACGGCTACAGCACGGGCTTCTTCGGCAAGAACCACGAGACGGCGCCCTGGGAGGTCAGCCCCTCCGGCCCGACCGATCGTTGGCCGACCCGGTCCGGGTTCGACGAGTTCTACGGCTTCTTCGGCGGCGAGACCAACCAGTGGGCGCCGTACCTCTACCACGGCGTGAACCCGGTGGAGATCCCGAGGGACCCGAACTACAACTTCATGACCGACATGACGGACAAGGCGATCGCCTGGATGCAGTTCCAGAAGGCGCTGACGCCGGACAAGCCGTTCTTCATGTACTTCGCGCCGGGCGCCACGCACGCGCCGCACCACGTGCCGAAGGAGTGGATCGCCAAGTACAAGGGCAAGTTCGACGCGGGCTGGGACGCGCTGCGCGAGGCGACGCTGGCCCGGCAGATCAAGCTGGGCGTGGTGCCCGCCGGGACCAAGCTGGCGGCCAAGCCCGAGGCGATCAAGGACTGGGCCGCGTTGTCGGCCGACGAGAAGAAACTCTTTGCGCGCCAGATGGAAGTCTACGCCGGCTTCGGCGAGTACGCCGACGCCGAGATCGGCCGGCTCATCGACGCGATCGGTGACACGGGCCAGCTCGACAACACGCTCGTCTTCTACATCCTCGGCGACAACGGCACCAGCGCCGAGGGCGGCGCAAACGGCATGTTCAGCGAGATGACGTACTTCAACGGCGTGCAGGAAACCGTGGCCGACATGCTCAAGAAGTACGACGAATGGGGCGGGCCGACGACGTATCCGCACATGGCCGCGGGCTGGGCGGTGGCGGGTGACTCGCCGTTCATGTGGACCAAGCAGGTGGCGTCGAACTTCGGCGGGACACGCAACGGCATGGTCGTCTACTGGCCGAAGCGCATCACGGCAAAGGGCGGAGTGCGCTCGCAGTTCCACCACGTCATCGACGTGGCGCCGACGGTGCTGGAGGCCGCCACCCTCCCCGAGCCGAAGAGCGTGAACGGCACCGTGCAGGCGCCCATCGAGGGCGTGAGCATGATGTACACGTTCGACGCGCCCACGGCGGAGGGACGCCACAAGGTGCAGTACTTCGAGGTGTTCGCCAACCGCGGCATCTATGCCGACGGGTGGTTTGCCGGCACGGTGCACAAGGCGCCGTGGGAACCGAAGCCCCGCCGGCCGCTGGCCGAGGACATCTGGGAACTCTACGACACCCGCGCCGACTTCAGCCTGTCCACCGATCTTGCGGCCCAGAACCCGGCGAAGCTGAAGGAGATGCAGGACCTGTTCATGAAGGAGGCCGTGAAGTACCGCGTCCTGCCCATCGACGACCGGTCCATCGAACGCGTCAACGCGAAGCTGGCTGGCCGGCCCGATCTCATGGGCGATCGCACGTCGCTCACGCTGCGCGCCGGCATGAAGGGGATGTCGGAGAACGTGTTCATCAACGTGAAGAACCGTGCCCTGACGATCACCGCCGACGTGGAGAGCCCGGCGGGTGGCGCCAATGGCGTGATCCTCGCGCAGGGCGGCCGCTTCGGCGGCTGGAGCCTGTGGGTCAAGAACGGCAGACCGGTGTACAGCTACAACTTCATCGGCCTGGAGCGCTTCACCGTGGCCTCTCCCCAGGCGATCCCTGCCGGCAAGTCGACCATCCGACTCGAGTTCGCCTACGACGGGGGAGGCCTGGGCAAGGGCGGCCTGGCGACGATCTACGTGAACGACAAGAAGGTCGCCGAGGGACGCATCGAACGGACACAGCCCATGATTTTCTCCGCGGACGAAACGGCGGACGTGGGCGAGGACGATGCGACGCCGGTCACGGATGACTACAAGGCGTACGACAACAAGTTCACCGGCAGGATCCTGAAGGTCGTGGTGGACGTGAAGGAACTCGGGGTCGGCGTGAAGGCCGAGGCGGCGAAGGCTGAGGCAGAAACAGCCGCCAAGAAGGAGCTCGCCAAGTAGCGTATACGAAGAGTCCGCGCCGCCGCGATCGTGCTGTGTCTGCTGCTCGTCGCAGCACCCGCGGCGGCGCAGGATCTCGATCCTGGGCGACGGCCATCGAGTGGTCGGTGTTCAACCATTGGGCGACCTGGCGCACTCGGTCCTGCCGGCGGAGCACGACTCTTCAGCGCACGCAGGAGACAACATGGCATTCAATCGGAGCAGCGCTGTTCGGGTTGTGGCCTGGGCGACCACCCTGTCGTTGGGCGTGACCGCTGCGTGGGCCCAGGACCCGCAGCCTGCCGGAGCCCCCGCGCAGAACCAGAGCGCCGAGCTGGCGAAGAAGCTCTCCAACCCCATCGCTGACCTCGTGAGCGTTCCGCTTCAGTTCAACTGGGCGCAGGGCGTCGGCCCGGACGATGCCTCGCGCTTCATTCTCAACATCCAGCCGGTCATGCCGTTCTCGCTGAGCAAGGACTGGAACATGATCACCCGGGTGATCGTGCCGTTCATCGGCCAGCCAAGCCTGGCGGCAGGCGGTTCGCCCGCCTCCGGCATCGGTGACATCTTGACCTCGTTCTTCTTCTCGCCCACCGGCGGGAAGATCACGTGGGGCATCGGTCCAGTCATCAGTCTTCCATCCACGTCCGAGCCGACGCTCGGCTCGGGGAAATGGGCGGCCGGCCCGACCGCCGTCGTGCTGAAACAGGCCGGCCCGTGGACCGTCGGCGCGCTGTGGAACCAGGTGTGGTCGTTCTCCGGGAGACAGGACCGCGAGGACGTCAGCCAGATCAGGTCGGCGTGGGCTTCTACGCGGCCGGCCCCGATGGCGGGCCGAGTTGGCAGTTGCGATCCGTCATCGTGATCCTGCTTCCGCGCCGACAGTAGCCGGCGACATCGGCCTCGTCGTGATTCGAGCCGCCGCACGGTCGTCGAAAATGCCATAAGTCCGGGACCGGCGCACGGAGAGATCACCATGTCGAAGCACGCGATCGTCGCACTCTGCCTGCTGGCCGTCGTGGCCCAGGCCGCCGGGACGGCCGGCCAGGCCGCGGACCAGGCCGTGACGCCCGACCGCCCGATCAGCCTCTGGAACGGCAAGGATCTGTCCAACTGGGACGCGGACGTGCCGAAGCGCGATGCCGACCCGTCGCTGCCCGACAGCTTCGTGGTGCGCGGCGGCATGCTCGTGAGCCGCGGCAAGCCCGAGGGCCACCTCATCACGAAGCCGGCGTACCGCGACTACCGCCTGGTCGCCGAGTACCGGTTTCCCGGCGCCGGCGGCAACTGCGGCCTGCTGATCCACGCCTCGACGCCGCGCGCCCTCTACAAGATGTTCCCGAAATCGATCGAGGTGCAGATGCAGAGCGGGAACGCCGGCGACTTCTGGTGCATCCAGGAAGACATCGCGGTGCCCGACATGGAGACCCGCCGGCCGCGCAAGCCCACCGAGAAATGGGGCGGGGCCGAGGGAGACGCGCGGCGCATCCTGAATCTCACCGATGACTCGGAGAAGCCACTCGGCGAGTGGAACACCATGGTCATCGAGGCCCGGGGCGACACCCTGACGGTCTGGGTGAATGGCACGCTCGTCAATCGCGGCCACGGGGCCACCGCCACGCAGGGCCGCATCGCGGTGCAGGCCGAAGGGACCGAGGTGGAGTTCCGGAAGATCGAGATCGGGCCGCTCGCCAGGCAGTGAGCGCGCTCAGCGATCGACTGCCTGCGCCACGATCCCGATCGGTCCCCCGGCCAACGGCTGCTCCGTCCGCTGCCACGTGCGCACGTAATCGACGAGGAACGTGCTCGGCAGGTCGTTCGGGTCGGGCAGCCCGCCCCAGGCTTCCATGATCTCGGAGTCGAACATCATGTGGAGCGGGTTCGTGTGGAACTCGTTCCTGATCGACCATCGCTCGACACCGTCGACGTACCACTGAATCCGCTCCGGGGTCCACAACAGCCCGAACACGTGGTACGCATCGGTGAAGTTGTGCGGTGCCACCCACTGGGACCCCGTGCTCTGGAGGTTCACCCTCACGAGGGTCTCGACGTACGGCGTCTCCTGGCGGTGTACCGTCATGAACAGCGTGTTGGCGTACCGGGGGTGCTTGCCGAAGATCTCGAAGACGTCGATTTCCTCTGTGAACGAGCCGGGCTTGTACTTCTTGTCCGCGTCGAGCGGATCGTAGAACCAGAACGCGCTGGTCGCCGCGGAAGGCATCGCCTGGCATCGAACCTCGAAGTAGCCGTACCGCACGCGTTTCCGGCTCTTGACGATGGCCGTGGCGAACGAATGGTAGCCCCGGGCGGCGTTCTCCACGGTTGCCATGGCCGGCGGCATCCTCGAGGCCGTGAGCTGCAGCAGACCATCCTTCACCGCGACGTTGTCGCGGCTGAACAGGCCTGGTTTCCGGCCGATGAAGGTGGTGGGGTTGAAGTCCCACCACTTCTCCCCGTCGAGCCGGTTTCCGTCGAACTCGTCGCTGAAGTCGGGGACGAACGTCCACCCGTCTCCAAGCGGGCACGCCGGCGGCGGCTGCTGCGCGGTCGTCGATGGAACCGTCAGAGCCACGACCAGGAGCGACGCCAGCAGCCACGGTTTCATGCCATGCCTCCAGGGTGACGACCCTCGATCACGCCTCTCCCGCCGCGGAGCCTCCTGGTCGGCCCACGGCGCGGACGCGGGAAGAGCCAGGTGCCGACGGTGACGAGGCTGATTATGGACGTGCCTGCCGATCTGTCAACCGGCCCCTCCCGCACGCGCCTCTGCGCCGCACGCCCCGTGGCGTGAGCCGCGCGTCCGCCACACGGCCGCGCGCCGGATGGGTTAGGATCGGCGCCGGAGGACCGCAAGATGATCCGTCGCCCGTTCATCGTCGTCATCCTATGTCTCGCGTTCGCCGGCCTCGTCGCGTGCTCCACACCTGCCCCGACATCAGACGGCGCCGCTCAAGCCGGTTCGGCGGCCCCGGCCTCGACGCCGGCGGCCCCGCAGGCCGGCAAGCCCATCCCGCATGCCTGCAACTTGCTGACACCGAAGGACGCGGAGGCCGTGCTCGGTCCCGGGGCGCGGCTCGTTCGCGACAGCGACACCACGTGTGACCTGGCGACGGCGAGCGCCCTCGGACCGACGGTCTCCATCAAGATCGAGGAACTGTCCGACACCTGGGACGGCGGCGACTTCATGATCTCGATGGACAAGACCGCGCAGAAGCTGCCGGAGATCGGCGACGGCGGTTACAGCTACATGGATGGCTCGATCGTCTTCAAGAAGGGCAACGCCGAGGTCAGCGTGATCACCTCCAACTACAAGGGGGCGCTCTCGAAGCTCGACGCCGCGAAGCTCATCGCCACCAGGGTGGCGGCGGCGATGTAGCGCCTGCCGCGGGCGCCATGCGGGGCGCCTGCCACCCGGGTCCGCTCCGGCGGCCAGGGATCCCTGCCGTCCATCCGCGCGTCACAGAAGCGGGGATCAGCCATGACACAGGCATTCGTGGTGGTTGGCGCGACTGGCGGCATCGGGGAGGCCCTCTCCCGTCGCCTGGCCAGGCGCGGGGCACGGATCCTGATGGCGGGCCGCGACCCCGGGAAGCTCGCGCGGCTGGCCGGGGACATCGGTGGCGAGACCGTGGCCCTGGACGCGACCGAGCCCGACCAGGTCGAGGCTTGCCTGCGCCGCGCGGCCGAGGCGTTCGGCCGGCTCGATGGCGTGGCGAACTGCGTCGGATCGCTGCTGCTCAAGCCCGCCCACGCGATTACCGCGCAGGAGTGGCAGGCGATGCTGGCGACGAACCTGGGCTCCGCTTTCTCCGTCGTGCGGGCCGCCGGCCTGGTCATGGCCCCGCAGGGCGGCTCGGTGGTCCTGGTGTCTTCAGCCGCCGCCAGAATCGGCCTCGCCAACCACGAGGCGATCGCCGCCGCCAAGGCCGGCATCGAGGGGCTGGCGCTCTCGGCGGCCGCAACGTACGCGCCGACGGGCATCCGCGTGAACTGCGTGGCCCCGGGCCTGACGCGCACGCCGCTCACCGCGCGATTGTGGCAGCAGGAAACGACGGCGAAGGCCTCGGCGGCGCTCCATGCCCTGGGCCGCCTCGGCGCGCCAGAGGAAGTGGCGTCCGCCATCGACTGGCTGCTCGACGCCGAGCAGTCCTGGGTGACCGGACAGGTCCTCGGGGTGGACGGCGGCCTGTCGCGGGTGCGGTCCAGAACCTGAACGCGGCTCGACCTCGGCGGCCACCGGTTCGCGATGCCGCCCGGCGTGCACGACGAGGCCCGCGAAGACGTCCCCCGCCCGGTTACAATGGGACGCCATGAGCCTCTGGAACGCCGCCATCCTGCTGTTCCTCGTGCTCGATCCCTTCGGGAACATCCCGTTCTTCCTGGCGGGGCTGAAGGACGTGGCGCCGGAACGGCACCACCGCGTGGTGGCGCGGGAACTGCTGGTGGCCCTGGCGATTCTGGTGGTCTTCCTGCTGGCAGGCCCGGGCCTCCTCAAGCTGCTCGGCATCACGGGGCCGTCGCTGACGGTCGGCGGCGGCGTCATCCTGTTCCTCATCGCCCTGCGCATGGTGCTGCCGTCGGGCACGCACGGTGAGACGATGCCCGCCGGCGAACCGTTCATCGTGCCGCTCGCCATCCCGTACGTGGCGGGCCCGTCGGCGCTGGCTTCCGTCCTCTTCATCTCGAGCCGCGAACCGTCGCGCTGGCCCGAGTGGCTCCTGGCGGTCTGCCTGGCCTGGAGCGCGACGGCCCTCATCCTCGTAGCCGCCAGCCGCCTGCGTCACCTCATCGGCGACCGCGGGCTCGTGGCCATGGAGCGGCTCATGGGGATGATCCTCGTGGCCATGTCGGTGCAGATGATCCTCACGGGCATCACCCAGTTCCGGGCGGAACCGTAGCGCACCCGCAACCGCTGTTCTGTCGGGGCAGAGACGCCGATACGCCGGTAGAGTGACGAGGCCACCGCGCGCCGTCGTGTGTCTCGTGCTGGCTGCCGCCTGTGCGTCGGCCTGCGCGTCCAGCACGCCCCGCGTCCGTGTGCGTCCACCCGCCACCGCGGGGACGGGTGACGTGCCACGGCCGGCTGTGCCGGGCACCGCAGCCGGCACGGCGGTGGCCCGTACCGCCGAGACGCTGCTGGGCACCCCTTATCGCGAGGGCGGCGCGCGACCGGACGGGTTCGACTGCAGCGGCCTCGTCGCGTACGTCCTGGCGCGCCACGGCCTGACCGTGCCCCGCGACGTGAGGCGCCAGTCGGCGGCGGGAACCCCGGTGGGGCGCGATGCCGTCGCACCGGGCGACCTGGTGTTCTTCGCCACCACAGGTTCCGGTCCCACCCACGTTGGCATCGCGCTCGACGGCCGCCGGTTCGTCCACGCACCCAAGAGCGGCGACGTGGTCCGGGTCGATTCGCTGTGGGCCGCTTACTGGGCGGCGCGGTTCGTGACGGCGCGGCGCCTGTCGGGGCCGGTCCCGGGCGCGCCGCGGTGATCGCCCGCCAGGGGACGTGCGGCGGCCTGTGCCTGGCGCGAGGGGCATGGCGCGAGCATCTCAGGCGGTGTGTCTTGACGTTCCGCACCATCGAAGAGGCGCAGCCGCCCGGGAGGGAAACGGACGCGGATCAGCGCACCAACCGGGCCACAGAATCGCCGCGACACGCGAGGCCGCAGTGAGCTACGCTTGTCGCGCCATGCCCGAACACCGCGTCTTTGCGATGCCGTTTG
>CAYNDV010000128.1:0-6320 GCA_964396055.1 uncultured Vicinamibacterales bacterium
AGCCTCTAGCCTCTAGCCTCTAGCCTCTAGTCCTCCTCCATCGTACTGATATCCCCGATCGGCTGGCCGGTTTCTTTCGCCTTCAGCACCCGGCGCAGGATCTTGCCGCTGCGCGTCTTGGGCACCTTGTCCACGAACTCGATTTCCTGCGGCATGGCCAGCGGCGACAGCCGCTTGCGCACGAAGTTCATGATGTCGAGTTCCATGTCGGCGTCGGCCTCGTGCCCGGGCCTGAGCGCCACGAACACCTTCACCACCTCCATGTTCACGGGATCGGGCTTGCCGATGGCCGCGGACTCGGCAACGGCCGGGTGCTCGAGCAGCGCGCTCTCGATCTCGAACGGGCCCACCAGGTGGCCTCCCGTGTTGATCACGTCATCGTCGCGCCCGCAGAACCAGAAGTAGCCTTCGGCGTCCAGGCTGGCCTGGTCGCCGCAGATGTACCAGCCGTTGAGGAACTTGCCGTAGTAGGTGGCCGTGTTGTTCCAGTAATGGCGCATCAGGCTGGGCCACGGCGGCCGGATGGCGATCAGGCCCACGCGGCCCGGTTCGGTAATGGGCACCCCGGTCTTCGGTTCGACAATCGCCGCCTCCAGGGCGGGGAACGGCCGGCCCATGCTGCCCGGCTTCACCGGCATGCCCGGCAGGTTCGTGACCATGATCGCGCCGGTCTCGGTCTGCCAGAACGTGTCGTGGAACCACAGCCCGAACGCCTCGCGGCCCCAGCGCACCGCCTCCGGGTTGAGCGGCTCGCCCACGCTGGCCATGTGGCGCAGCGTCGGGAACGTGTGCCGACGCACGGCTTCCAGGCCGTCCTTCATCAGCATGCGTATCGCGGTGGGCGCGGTATACCACACGGTGACGCCATGTTTCTCGATGGTCTGGTACCAGCGTTCGCTCGAGAAGCCGGCGTCGAGCACCACCTGCGTGGCGCCGAGCGACCACGGGCCGATGATGCCGTAGCTCGTGCCGGTCACCCAGCCCGGATCGGCCGTGCACCAGTAGACGTCCTGCGGGCGCAGGTCCAGCACCAGCTTCGTCGTCAGGTACTGCGCGAAGAGGCTGCCGTGGACGTGCATCGCGCCCTTCGGCGCCCCGGTGGTACCGCTGGTGTAGTGCAGCACGCTGGGCGACTCGGCGTACGTGACGGCCACCGGGAAGTGCGCCTCGCGGTGGTCCAGCATCCGGAAGCTCACCTCGCCGTCGCGCAGCTTGCGGCCGTCCTCGTCGTGGTCGACCACGATGACGGCCTTCAGGTCGGGCAGGCGCTCGCGGGCCTTGCGGACCTTGCCGAGGTGGCGTTTCTGCGTGATGACCACCGACGCGCGGCTGTCCAGCATGCGGGCGATGAGGGCGTCCTCGCCGAAGGCCGAGAAGAGCGGCTCCACCATGGCGCCGGTCTTCAGGATGCCCATGAAGCCGATGTAGAGCTCCGGGATACGATCCAGGAACAGGCACACGCGGTCCATCGGCTTCACGAAGACGTTGCCCCGCAGGAAGTGGGCCCAGCCGTTGGTGAGCTCCTGGAGATCGCGGTAGGTGAACTGCCGGATCTCGCCCTCGTGGTTCTCGTGGATGAGGGCCACGGTGGCGCCGCGCCCCTCGTCGACATGGCGGTCGACGCACAGGCGCGCGATGTTGATCGGATCCCCGTCGGCGTACCCGAGTTCGCGCTTCGCCACGTCCCACGACACGTCGCGGCGGAGCTGTTCGTAGTCGAAGGTCATCACGTGTTCTCCACCTCTGGTTGAACCGCCACCGCCCAGGCGATGGCCTGCGTGCGGGTCATCGTCACCGACAGCAGCACGCGGCCGATGCCAAGCGCTGCCGCCGCGCGTGCGGTCTCGCCGGACAGCCGGACGTCGCACGCCCCGTCCGTCGTCCCCGACACGTCGATGTCGTGCCAGGCCATGGCGCCGACCTTGCCCGTGCCGAGGGCCTTGAAGATGGCTTCTTTGGCCGCGTACAGGGCCGCGTACGCGCGCGCCTGGCGGCCGGATGGCCCGCGCACGGCCCGCTCGCGCGCGGTGAACAGCTCCGCGGGCAGATCCATGTCCGGGCGCGACACTTCGCGCGTCATGCGGGACACGTCGAAGACATCGAGACCGGTGCCAAGGATCACAGTGGAGTCCCCGCAGGCCGTACGTCCGTGCGCTCCGTCAGGGGGCTGACCGGGGAAGAAATACCGCGGAAATGCGGGCCGAGTGTAGCACAGGACCGCGGGCGGTGATCGATTCGCCGGGGGATTACGTCTCCTATAATCGGAGCGATGGCGTTCGTGAAGACATACACCAAAGGTCTGACCACTGAGGAGTTCCAGCGCTTGTTCACGCGCGACACGCGTGACGCGTACCGCTACTTCTCCCGTCACGTCGACCGCGAAGCCCTCCGGCTCCTGCCCTGGTACAAGCGGCCGTTCGCCTTCCTGCGCGGCTTGTTCCTCGCCTTCACCCTCAAGATGTCGCCGGCCCGCCGGGCCCTGTTTGCCGCCGCCCTCGGCCTCGCCATCGTCGGCCTGGTCCAGACCGCCGAGGGCGCCCACGTCGAGTGGATCCCGATCGACCCGTTCGTGCTCCGCTTCCCGCTCCTGATGCCCGAGTGGCCCGCCGGCATGGGCTGGATCATCCTGTCGCTCGTGGCCCTCAACCTCCTGGTGCTGCTGGAGGTCTTCGAACGCCTGTCGCTCAAGAACGACCTGGAGATCGCCCGCGACATCCAGAAGGCCATGCTGCCCCGGGGCCTGTACGCGGACCGCGGCCTCGAAGCCTTCGGCCTGACGCGGCCGGCCAATACCGTGGGCGGCGACTTCTACGACGTCCTGCCGCTCCCGGACGGCCGGCTGCTCGTGGCCCTGGGTGATGTCGCCGGCAAGGGCAGCCCCGCCGCCCTGTTGATGGCCCTGCTGCTCGCCATGCTGCGCACGCTCGTCGACGAGGGCCTGGAGCCCGCGCCCCTGGTCGAGCGGCTCAACGTGCAGATCTGCCGCCACGCGCCCGCATCGCGGTTCATCACGCTGCTGTTCATCATCCTCGACCCGCGCACCGGCGACGTCACGTCGGTGAACGCCGGCCACCTGCCTGGCCTCATCCGGCGCCGCACCGGCGTCATCGAGCGCCTGAGCGAGGGCGGCGTCGCGCTCGGCATGTTCGAACAGTCGCGTTACGTGGCGCAGCACGGCCGGCTCGAGCCCGGCGATCTGCTGGTGCTCTACAGCGACGGCATCACCGAGGCCGAGGACCCGCAGGGGGTGCCCTTCGACGAAGAGGGTCTCTGCGCCCTCGTGGACGCGCACGCCGAGGCGCCGCTGACCGACACGGGACGTGCTATCTTCTCGGCAGTCGAGCGCCACGCCCGGGACGTTCGTTTCGCCGACGACCTTACAATTCTGTTAGCCCGGCGCCCCCTGCCACCGTCCGAGGTCGGTTCTGAGTCCCGACCCCGGGGAAGCGGAGTCTAAAGCAGGGAGTTCATGCCGCGCCGACACGCGCCTGCCGCCCTGTGCGTCCTCATGCTCCTGGCCCTGGGCCGGGGCCCGGCTGCCGCTGTGCCCCAGGACACCAGCGACGGCGTGGCGCGCCTGCTGACCCGTCTCCAGCAGGTCATGGCCGCCGGCAGGCCCGACGCGTACCTCGACCTGCTCAGCGCCTACGCCGACCGCACGTCGGCCCTGCGGGCCGCCCAGGCCCTGGTCGCGCCGTCGATCACCCGGGCCGTCGTCAAGGAACGGGATCGCATCCCCCTCGAGGGGACGCTGCCCGGCAACGGGTACCGGCTGCTGCTCGAGATCTTCACCGAGTACGGCGACCGCGCGAGGGTGGCCACCTGGCGGCTCGACGTACGGAAGGTATCGGGCGACGAGCAGGGCGATGAGTGGGTGATTGCCGGCCAGGAGCCGATCACGACCATCGACGGGCTCTACCGGCTCTCGCTGAACCGGCTGCGCCAGTACCGCGTGCGCAACCTCGTCATGACCGCCGAGGACCTCGAGATCCGCGTGGCCGACGGCCGGCTGTTCGTCTCCGACACGCAGGAAGGCACCACGGCGGTGGTGCTGCTGCCGGGGTCCGGGGCCACGTTCCGCTTCGCACCGGCGCCGGCCGTGGAGCGCGAGCAGGTGAAGCTGTTTGCCGGCGCCGAGGCCGTGGAGGACGAGTTCCAGGACGCCTTCATCCGGGTGAACCCGGGCGAGTTCGCCGAGCGGTTTCCGGCGTCGGCCCTGCAGCTCGAGCCGGTGGACGGCGGCACGCTGCGCCGGGCCGAGGCCGTGTTCCGCGAATTCGTCGGCAAGTCGTTCGGCCTCGATCTCGGCGACCTGAGCCGCGAGGGCTGGTCGCTGGCGCCCACCTCCGGCGACCTGCTCGTCGAGGTGCGCACGCGGCGGTTCCAGACGCTCACCTACACGCGGTCTGGCGGCGAAGCCGAGGACATCACGGTGTTCGACCGGCGGCGGCGCCGCAACATCTCGGTCTACGCCTCGAAGGCCCACGCGGAGCGGTACGGCCGGTTCTTCGACGAGGACGCCTCGGCGTCGTTCGACATCACGGACTACCGCGTGGAGGCGTCGTTCGTCCCGGAGCGCCAGACCCTCGAGGGGCGGGCGCAGCTGCGGCTCCGGATGCGCGAGTCGTCGAACAACCTGACGTTCAAGCTGGCCGACTCGCTGGCGGTGCGCTCGGTGTTCAGCCTCGAGTACGGCCGCCTGCCGTACCTGCGGGTGCGCAACCAGAACAGCGTGGTGGTGAACCTGCCGGGCACGGTCACGAAGGACATGCCGCTGACCTTCGTGTTCGAGTACGGCGGCCCGCTGGCGCCGACGCAGATCGACCGCGAGTCGGTCGCGGTGGGGCAACAGGACCCGTTCATCACCGACGTCATCGGCCTGCCCGGCGAGGCCAGCCTGCTCTACACGACGCGCAGCTGGTGGTACCCGCAGTCCGACGTGTCCGACTATGCGCCGGTGTTCCTGCAGCTCACGGTGCCGGACGGCTTCGGCGTGGTCGCCAGCGGCGACCCGGTGGCGGGCTCGCCGGTGACGGTCGAGCCCGGGCCCGGCCAGAGGATCGGTCGCCGGCAGTACACGTTCGCGTCGACGCAGCCAGTGCGGTATCTCTCGGTCCTCATCAGTAAGCTGGTGCGCGTGGACACGCGCGAGGTGTCGCTCACCGACGCCCTGACGGTGGCCGCTCCGGACGGGACGCGCGAGCCGATGCGGCCCGTGCGACCGGGCGTCTTCTACGACGCCGTGTCGCTGACGGTGGACGCCAACCCGCGCCTGCGGACGCGGGGCCGGCAGCTCGCGCCCGTGGCCGAGGACATCCTCAAGTTCTATGCGGGGCTGGTGGGCGACGCGCCGTATCCCAGCCTCTCGGTGGGCCTGATCGAGAAGGACCTGCCCGGCGGCCACAGCCCCGCGTACGTCAGCGTGATCCACCAGCCGCAGCCGCAGGTCACCTTCACGTGGGCCAACGACCCCGCCGCGTTCCAGAACTACCCGGAGTTCTTCATCGCGCACGAGATCGCCCACCAGTGGTGGGGCCAGGCCGTCGGCTGGCGCAGCTACCACGAGCAGTGGATCAGCGAAGGGTTCTCGCAGTACTTCGCCGCGCTCTACGCCAGCCGGCGCCGGGGCGATCAGGCCTTCCAGGACGTGTTGCAGCGCATGGCGCGCTTCGCCCGCGAGCACTCGGCCCAGGGCCCCATCTCCCTGGGCTACCGCCTCGGCCACGTCCGCGGCGACCTGCGGGTGTTCCGGTCGCTCGTGTACAACAAGTCGGCGATCGTCCTGCACAAGCTGCGGCTGCTGCTTGGCGACGACGTGTTCTTCCGCGGCGTGCGCCGGTTCTACTTCGACTGGCGCTTCAGGAAGGCCGCCACGGCCGACGTCCAGCGCGCCTTCGAGATCGAGAGCGGCCAGGACCTGTCCGGGTTCTTCACCAACTGGCTCCAGACCTCCGGCGTGCCGGTGGTGCGGTTCTCGTGGACGCGCGACACCGCGGGCGCGTTGCCGGCGGCGCGCGTCTCGCTGGAGCAGGTGGGCACGGTGTTCGAACTGCCGGTGGTCCTCACCGTGCGCTATGCCGACAACACGACGCAGGAGGTCATGGTGCCCCTGCGCGCCCGCACCGCCGACGCCCGGATCCCCCTGTCCGGCGACGTGCGCGACATCGTCGTCAACGCCGCCGGCACGGGGATCTTGGACGTCTACAGGGACTAGAGGCTAGAGGCTAGAGGCTAGAGGCTAGGGAAGTTGGACCCCACGTCCCACGTCCCACGTCCCATGGCCCACGTCCCATGGCCCACGTCCCATGGCCCACGTCCCA
>CAYNDV010000128.1:6420-13172 GCA_964396055.1 uncultured Vicinamibacterales bacterium
CCCACGTCCCATGGCCCACGTCCCATGGCCCACGTCCCATGGCCCACGTCCCACGGCCCACGTCCCATGGCCCACGTCCCCGACCCTGTTCCCGTCCTAGCCTCTAGCCTCTAGCCTCTAGCCTCTAGCCTCCAGCCCCTAGTATGATCCCCCCATGGACACCGTCACGCTGACGATTGACGGCCGGGCCGTGACCGTGCCGAAGGGCACGACCATCCTCCAGGCCGCCCTCGACAACGGCATCAGCCTCCCCTACTACTGCTACCACCCCGGCCTCGGTGTGGACGGATCCTGCCGCGTCTGCATCGTGAAGGTGGAGAAGATGCCGAAACTGCAGACGTCGTGCTCGACGGTCTGCACCGACGGCATGGTGGTGGACACCAGCAGCCCCGAGGTGGTGGACGCCCGCGCCAGCGTGTTCGAATTCCTGCTCATCAACCATCCCCTCGACTGCCCGGTGTGCGACAAGGGCGGCGAATGCCCGCTCCAGGATTTCTCGTACCAGTTCGGCAACGCGGGCAGCCGGATGGAGTTCCCGCGCCGCACGTTCGACGGCGAAGGCGTGAAGGCCGACGTCGACTTCGGGCCCACGCTGCTGCTCAACCGCAACCGCTGCATCCTGTGTACGCGGTGCGTGCGCTTCATGCGCGAGATCGACGGCGACGCGCAGATCGGCATCGCCGACCGGGGCAACGCCAGCCAGATCGCCACCTTCGAGGAGCGCGGCGTGCATTCGCTGCTCTCGGGCAACCTGATGGACGTGTGCCCCGTCGGGGCGATTACCACGCGCGACTACCGCTTCAAGTCGCGCCCCTGGGACAACCCGCTGGCGGTCGACACCATCTGCACCTCCTGCTCGAAGGGCTGCAACACGACGGCGTGGCTGAAGGCCAAACCCGAATGGGCGAAGGGCGCCCGCCTGATCCGCTTCACGCCGCGGTACAACCCCGACGTGAACGGCTACTGGATGTGCGACGTCGGCCGCTTCCAGTACCACTGGATCGAGAGCGAGGAACGGCTCACGACGCCGCTCCTGCGACAGGAATCGGGCGGCCAGGCGCATGCCACCTGGCAGGGGGCGTACGCCCGCCTGCGCGAGAAACTGGCGCCGGTGCTGCAGTCGAGCCCGGCATCGGTCCGGCTGCTCGTGTCGGCGCACGCGTCGCACGAGGAACTGTTCCTCGTGCGCGAGATCACGCGCCGCCTCCAGGGCCCCGACGCCAGCCGCCTTGTCACGCTGTCGTGGCGGACCGCCGTGAAGACGCAGCCCGCCAGCACCCAGTTCCGCGTGCCGCCCGACGATGCGCCGAACGTGACGGGCGCACGGGACCAGGGCTTCGAGACCAGCGGCGTGGCCGGCCTCAAGGAGGACGTCAACGCCGGGGCCGTGCGCGTGCTCTACGTGTTCGACCCGGGCCCGGCCGGGACGATCGGCGACCTCGACTGGGTCGTCGAGGCCCGCGCCGCCGGGAAGATCGGCCTGCTCGTCGTCCAGGGCGTGCGCCAGTCGCCGCTCACCGCCGCGGCCGACATCGTCCTGCCCGGCGCGGCATGGGTCGAGAAGGACGCGCTGTTCACGAACGACCAGGGACGCGTGCAGGCGACATCGGCCGTCATGACGACGCCGGGCGACGCCCACGACGACTCGCAGGTGCTGATCGACCTCGCCGCCGAGTTGGGCGCGGCGCTGCCGTGGACCACCGGCGCGGCCATTCGCGCGGAACTCGCCCGCCAGCTCGCGCACCTGCCCGCCTACGCCGGCATCGACGCGTTGCAGTTCGCCCGGCCGGTGGCGGCCCGGACGTGGCTGCAGACCTCGAACCCC
Organism: uncultured Vicinamibacterales bacterium; assembly: GCA_964396055.1. GTDB lineage: Bacteria > Acidobacteriota > Vicinamibacteria > Vicinamibacterales > JAKQTR01 > CAYJPV01. Next base: position 8,246 of record CAYNDV010000128.1, read on the forward strand.
TCCGAACGCTGGAAGTGGGACCACATGTTCCAGGACAACCCGCCGGTCAAGGGCGAGCCCATGGTGCTGCGGGGGGCGCTTGAGAGGCTCTCTAGAGGCTAGAGGCTAGAGGCTAGAAGGCGCTAGGTACGTTGGTGGCCTCCGGGCGGCGTTTCGCGACTCCCGCGGGGCTTGACGCCGGCTCGAGTGCAGCCGCCAAGCCGTGGAGCAGGCGACCAACCTCTGCCGCTGCCGATCTGGTCGGCTCAGCGGCCACGGCATCGACGAACCCCAATCGGACCGCGAGCTCCACCTGTGTTTCGAGCTCCGCTTGAGACCCGAGTGCGATTCCAACGTGGTTGGAGAATGCACCCCTGGAACGCCGGTTGTGCCCTTCGGCGATGTTGGAGGGAATCGAAACAGCAGCGCGGCGCATTTGTGCACACAAGCCAAACTGCTCGGTACGCGGAAACTGCTCAGTCAGCCGGTAGCAGTGCTCGACCAACGCCATCGACTTGCGCCAGACGGTCAGTTTTCTGTGGCCGTTCGTCACCATGCCACCACCTCCGTCCTGCCTGTATGGAAGATGTGTGCCAATAAGCCCGTCGCCCAGGCAGGCTTCCGCACTAGCCTCTAGCCTCTAGCTAGCCTCTAGCCTCTAGCCTCTAGCCCCTAGTACAGTGTTCCCAGCATGCGTCCCTGGCTGTCCACGTCCCTGAAGGTCCTTGTGACCGCCGCCCTGTACGTGGCGGTGTTCTACAAGGTGGACGTGGGCACGCTGTGGGACCGGCTGAGCGGCGCGAACCTCTGGTGGGTGGCCCTCGGCGTGGGCTGTTACGCTGCCGGGCAACTGACGAGCGCCTGGCGCTGGTGGCTGCTGCTGCCGCCGGTGAAGCTGGCCGTGCCGTACCTCCGCGTGGCCGCCTTCTACTTCATCGGCATGTTCTTCAACATCTTCCTGCCGACCATCGTCGGCGGCGACGCGGTGAAGGCCATCCTGCTGTCGCGCGAAACCGGCGCGCCCGCGCGGGCCACCATGAGCGTCTTCATGGAGCGCAACGTCGGCCTGCTCGCGCTGTTCGTCATCGCCACCACGGCCGCGTGGTTCGCGCCGCCCGTGACGCTGCTGGGCCTGCCGCTGTCGGCCCTCGTGGTGCTGTTGTTCGCTGGATTCGTCGCTGCGAACGTCGTGGTGTTCAATCCGCGCGCGTACCGGCTGATCGATCGGATCATCGCCCTCACGCCGCTGGCGCGCATCCGGTCGCGCGCCTCGTCGCTCTACGACGCGGTGGTGCCGTACCGCGCGGCCAGGGGCCCCCTGGCGGCGTCGATTGCCCTGTCGTTCGTCTTCCAGGGCGTCGTGATCCTCGTGGTATTCTTGAACGCCAAAGCGCTGTCCCAGGACGTGCCGGTGTCCGCGCTCGCGGTCTTCGTTCCCGTCATCTCGCTGGCCGGCATGCTGCCGGTGAGCGTCAACGGGCTCGGCATCCGCGAGGCGCTGTACCTGCTGCTGTTCGGCCGCATCGGCACGCCGCCCGACGTGGCCGTGTCGATGGCCGTGCTCTACTTCGCCGTCACGCTGACGGCCAGCCTCCCGGGCGGCGTCGTGTACGCGCTCCAGCGCGGACCCCGCCGCCTGACGACGACCGGGGAACCGCCGGAGCCAGACGGGAGTTCGTCATGAAGAGCCTGGTGCTGCGCCTCATCGTGGTGATCGTCGCGGTCGGGTCGTGGGCAGGAGCCGGCTACAAGGTGTGGGAACTCGAGGGGCGCGCTGGCGCCGCCCGCAACGCCGCCGACACGTTCGAACGACAGGCACGCCAGGCCGTGGTGGGCCTGGCCGACCTGCGCGGGGCCCTGCAGGCCTGCGTGGCCGACGGCCAGAACCCCGAGGTCTGGCAGCAGACCGCCGCGCGCCTGATCGACGCGGCCGCCGCCCAGGTCCGCAGCCTGCGCGAGGCTGCCCGATCGCCCGAGGCGCAGGGCGCCATCGAGGACGCCGTCGAGCAGGTGGCCTCCGTGCGCAGGTCCGAGAGCCGCGCCCGGGAGTACCTCGCCTCCAGCCAGCGCCTCTCCGCGTCGGACGTCCTCTTCGCCGAAGCGTCCCCGCAGGCCCAGAAGGCCGCCGACGCCCTCGACATGGCGCGCGGCCAGGAGGCCATCGCCTCGGCGACAGCACTCGAGCAGATCCGGGTGCAGCAACTCACCTTCGCCGGCGGCGCCGCCGGCGTCTCACTGCTGGCCCTGCTCCTGCTCCTGCCTGTGCCCCGCGCCGCCCGGGTCCAGCCCGCGGACGAGGCCGATGACCAGACGACCGCGGACCCCGGTTCGAGCCTCGGCATTTCCCACGTCGCGCCTGCGCCGAAACGTCAGGCGCCCCCGGAAGACGAGGTCATGGCGGCGCTGTCGGCCATCGACGCCGTGCAGCAGGCTGGCCCCCTGCCCGCCCCCGTCGATTTGCAGGCCGCGGCCGACCTGTGTGCCGCCCTGGCGCGCGTACAGGAACCCCGGGAACTGCCGGCGCTGCTCGAGCGCGCCGCCGCCGTGCTGAACGCCGCCGGGATCGTCGTGTGGATGCCTGACGGCGTGGGCGGCCATCTCCGGCCGGCGCTGGCCCACGGGTACCCGCCCGTCGTGATCACGCGCATGGGCACCATCGCCGCCGACGCCGACAACGCCACGGCCGTCGCCTTCAGGACGCAGACAGTGCAGGCCGTGCCTGCGGAAGGCACGTCGCCCGGCGCCGTGGCCGCCCCGCTCGTCACGGCCGACGGCTGTTCCGGCGTGATGGCCGCCGAGTTGCGCGCCGGCAGCCCCGCCACCGACGTCCGCGCCATCTCGGGCATCATCGCCGCGCAGTTGGCCACGCTGATCTCGCCCTCGGCCGCCGCGGGCGCAGGGACGATCCGGGGATGACCACGCCGCCGGGGGTGCTCGACGAGGAGGTCCTGGGCGAGTTGCTGCGACTCGCCCGCGAGTCGGGCAACGCCACGTTCCTGGAACAGCTCGTCGCGATCTTCCGCGCGAACGCGCCAGCCAGGCTCGCGCAGATGCGCGACGCCGTCGCGGCCGGCGACGCGGGGGCGCTCGAACGCGCCGCCCACACGCTGCGCAGCAACTGCAGCATGCTGGGCGCCATGGGGATGGCCGGGTACTGCGGCCAGCTCGAGGACCTCGGCGCGCGGGGCGACCTCGCCGCCGCCCGCGCGCTGCTGCCCGCCGCCGAGACCGAGTTCACGGCGGTCGCGGCGGCGGTGGAGACGCTCGTTACGCCCCGACGCCCCGGCGAATCGTCTTCGGCTTGAGGTCCTCCGGCTTCTCCAGCGTCGCCTTCAGCGACAACGCCTTCTTGTCCCGCATCACCGACACGGTGATCTCGCCCGACTTCTCGCGCAGCTGATCGACCAGTTCGGACGACGACTCGACGCTCGTGCCGTCGATGGCCGTGATCACGTCGCCAGCCTTGAGCCCGGCCTTCGCCGCCGGCGTGTCCTTGCTGACCGCCGACACCAGCACGCCGTCCTTCGTGCCGAAGAACTCGGCCAGCTCGGGCGTCAGGTCCTGCACCGTCACGCCCAGTCGGCCACGCCCCATGCTGAACGCGAAGACGTCTGGATCGCCACCCGGGCCGCGGAACATCATCGGCCCGCCCGGCGATCGGTAGAAGAAGTGCGGCATCGCCTCCGCGTGCCCGCGGGGCATGGCCTCCCACTGCAGCGCGAAGTCCTTCTCCTTGCCCTTCAGGGCGCCCAGCTTCTCCTGCAGTTCTTTCTCGATGACGATGTCGAGGTCCTGCCCCTCGTGCCGGAAGGCCGCGCCGCGGCTCTCGGACGGCGCCACGCTGAGGTCCACGCGCTTGCCGTCGCGCACCACCGTCATCTTCACCGTCCGGCCGGGCGCGGTTTCGCGGACGAGGCGCGTCAGGTGCGCGGCGCTGCGCAGCGTCTCGCCGTCGAAGCTCACGGCCACGTCCCCCTTCAGCACGCCGGCCTTCGCCGCCGCCGAGTCTTTCTCGACCTCGTCGATGACGACGCCGGCCTGGCCCGGCAGCTTCAGCTTCGTCACGTCTTCGGACGCGACATCACGGATGGTGACACCCAGACGGGGCCCGCCGCTCAGCATACTGAACGACTGGGTCATGGGGCCGCGTTCCCGGATGACCACTCTGCCGTCCTGCCCGTCAGCCTTCTTCACGGCGAACACCTGCTGACCCGACACGGCCGGAGCCCACGCCAGCGCCAGCACCGCCAGGCTCAGAACCGCCGCCGCCGCACCTGCCGCTTTCCAGACTTTCATATACGCTCCTCTAGTAGTTGGGCGTCGGGCTTGGGGCTTTGAAGCTGTCAGAAGCAAGAATCAAGAAACAAGAAGGGATCTCGCTGTCGCGCCGCCATTCCAGCCTCTAGCCTCTAGCCTCCAGCCTCTAGCCTCTAGCCTCTAGCCCCCGTCCCAATGGTAGAGACGACGTCCCCCCCCATCCGGTCGGCCCCGGCGGCGGAGAACATCCCCAGGAGCCGCGCTTTTTACATTCCTAACAACCGTGCGGCGTCTGCATTGATGCTCGGGCCGGGGTTGGGGCGTGAGAGCGTGATTCCTTCTTGCTTCTTGCTTCTTGCTTCTACACGTGAACCACAATCCCCACGCCCCACGCCCCTGTCCCCCCGCCCCCGTCGATCCGATATGTGGAAGAGCCGCAAGTGTCTGATTCCAGAGTAGAGTAAGCGGCGGAACGGTCTTCTATGAGCCCGACAGACATCGATCTCGCCGACGATCCCCTCGACGATCCGGAAGCCGCCATGCGCGACGCCCGGCAGCGGTTCATCGCTGCCTTCCCGAAACGCGCCGACTCCATGGGCTTCCTGCTCAACCTGGTCGCCACGCTGGGCCCGCGGGGCCCCGTGCAGCCCCTGGTCGAGATCGTCCATCGGACCGCTGGTCTCGCCGGCAC
>CAYNDV010000129.1:0-1874 GCA_964396055.1 uncultured Vicinamibacterales bacterium
CTCACTCCCGGCTTCTTTGGGGTCTACGCTCGCCCTTCGGGCTCGCTCCCGGCTTATTTGGGATCTACGCTCGCCCTTCGGGCTCACTCCCGGCTCGCGACGCAACGGGTTAGTACTCCTGGCTCCTCTCTGTCTTCTGTCTTCTGTCTTCTGTCTTCTTGCTTCTTGCTTCTTGCTTCTTGCTTCTTGCTTCTTGCTTCTGCAAGATTCCTACCTGTGACCCGTCGCGAGTTGGTCCGCGTGGCTGCCTTCTTCGTGGCGGCGACGTGTGTCTTCACCTGGCCTTTGGCCGCCAACCTGGCAGGTTCGCTCTGGCCGCTTGGCCCAGATGGCAACCTCTTCATGTGGACGCTGGCGTGGGACACGCATGCGTTCACGTCGCGGCCCTGGGCGATTTTCGACGCCAACATCTTCCATCCGTATGCCAACACCCTGGCGTACTCGGAGAACCTGATCGGCAGCGCGTTTGTGGCGGCGCCGGTGTTGTGGCTTGGCGGCAGCCCGGTACTGGCGCTCAACGTCGTGGCGCTCGTCACCTGCGTGCTGTGCGGGATCGGGGCCTATGTGCTCGGGCGGCGTCTCGGGCTCGGTTGGACGGGCGCGCTCGTGGCGGGGATGATCTTCGCGTTCGACCCGCCGCGTTTCTTCCGCACGGGCCAGTTGCACCTGGGTGCCGTGCAGTGGATTCCGTTCGGGCTGGCGGCCCTGCACGTGTATCTCGAGGAGGGACGCCCGCGTCACCTGCGGTGGGCGGCGGCGTTGTTCAGCCTGCAGGCGCTGACCAGCGGCCACGGCGCCGCGTTCATGGCGCTGGCGTACGGGCTGCTGCTCGGCTGGCGCCTCGCGTGGGGCGAAGCCGTGGCGCCGGTGCAGCGGCTGCGTGACCTCGGGCTGGCGGGTGCCGCGCTGCTGGTGCCTGCCGTGCTGGTGTACCTGCCCTACCGGCGCGTGCAGCAGGAAATGGGGCTGCGCCGGACGCTCGAGAACTGGGTGGTGAACCCCGAGAGCTTCATCGCGTCGCCGTCACACCTGCACCAGTGGATCGTGTCGTGGTTCTCGCCGGTGTCGCTGCTCGAGACCGCGAGCGCGCTGCTGTTCCCCGGTTACCTGCCGATCCTGCTGGCGGCCGTCGCGCTGGTGACGGGGGTGTGCCTGGCGGCCAGACCCGCTTCCGTGACGGCTGGCGTCCCTGGCTGGCGGGATCGGTGGCGGCAGAGTCCGCAGGTGTTCTACAGCCTGCTGACGCTGGTGTGCGTGTGGCTGGCCCTGGGGCCGCCGCTGGGTATCTGGCCCCTGGTGTACGACTGGCCCGGCCTGAGCCTCGTGCGCGTGCCGTCGCGTTTCACGATTCTCGGCATGCTGGGCCTCGCGGTGCTGGCGGGATTCGGCTTCGAGGCGCTCACCCGCCGGATGCGGATCGCGCGCGCGGGGATGGCCGCCGGCGTCGCGTGCGTCTGGCTCGCGGCGGAGTTCGCCGCGTTCCCCATGACGGCCGTGCCGTACACCGTCGATCCGCCGCCCGCGGATCGCTGGCTCGCCCGTCTGCCGGGGCCCGCGGTCGTGGCGGAGGTCCCGCTGCCGGATCCGCGCCACGCCGGCGCGTTCGAGCGGCGGCAGACCGAGTTCATGCTGCACACCGTCGGCCACTGGCGCCCGACCATTCACGGGTACAGCGGGTTCCGGCCACCGCTGCACGAGCAGCTGTACGGCCATCTCCGGCGGTTCCCGGACGACGAGTGCCTGGACGCGCTGGCCGCGGTCGGCGTCACGCACGTGGTGGTGCACGCCGACCTCTACCCGCCCGGCGAGTGGGAATCCGTGCACGCCCGGATCCGGGCCCGCGACCGCCGCCTCAAGCTGCGGCACGTGGCCGG
>CAYNDV010000129.1:1974-7268 GCA_964396055.1 uncultured Vicinamibacterales bacterium
TGCACGCCCGGATCCGGGCCCGCGACCGCCGCCTCAAGCTGCGGCACGTGGCCGGTTCCGGCCGCGTGTACGAACTCCGCTGAAAAAGGGGCCAGGCCCCTTTTTTTGGACTTTTCGCAAAAAGGGGCCAGGCCCCTTTTTCACTTCCGGGCGAGATCGGCTTCGGCCGCGATGAAGCCGAAGGGCATCCAGTTCGGCCCGGCAACAATCTGTTCGAAGACCGCCGTGGCCTCGGCCTTCCGCCCGTTGTACAGGTGCCAGTTCGCCACGCCATACGCCCGCGTGGCCGCCGTCGTCGGGTCGCCACCGGCCCGGAGCAGGTCGTCCGGCGCGTACTCGCCTTTGTACATCCTCAGGCGTTCGTAATAGGTAGAGTCGGCCGGCACCTTCAGGCTGGCCGTGATGCCCTCGAGGACCTTCGCGGCATCCGCGGTGCGACCCGCCCGGCGCAGCGACATGTACAGCCAGTCGCTCGACGCCACCACCTGGTCGTCGTTGGTCTTCTTCCCGATGGCCAGGCACTGCGCAAACGCCCTGGCGGCGCTCTCGAAGTCGGCCTTCAGGTAGTGCGCCAGCCCGAGGTGGTACCACGTGGAGTAGTGCAGGCTCTCGGTCGACATGACCTTCGGATCGGCCGTGGTGGGCTCGAGTTCGTCCGGCGTGCCGGGCAGCAATTGCGTGGCCTTCGTCAGGTCCGCGATCGCCTTGTCGAACTCACGCACAGTGACGTAGCGATGGCCGCGGTGGCGCAGGATGCGCGGGTCGGCCGGGAACTTCGCGACCCCGCGCGTGAAAACCTCGATCGACTCGCGGACCCGTCCGGCGACACCGAGGTGCCGGCCCAGCCAGATGATCGTGTCCGCGCTGTCCGGGTTCTTCAGGAACGCGTCACGCGACTTCGCCAGGTTCTCGTCGGCGGTCTTCTTCGCCGCCGGCGCCAGTTCGACCGCGTACAGCGGCCTGCCCAGCAGTGACGTGGCTTCGGGCGTGCGCCCGGCCACGGTGGCGGCGCTGGCGGCCGCCGCCGGCTTCAGGAACCGGTCGTACCACGCGATGTACCGCTCGTCGCGGTCCTTCTGGTACGACGGCGTCCGGATGCCGTGCCACTGCTCCGGGTAGATGACCAGCTCGGTGGGCACGCGGTTGATGCGTCGCACGGCCTGGTAGAGCTGCTCGGTATTGAGCAGCGGCACGTTCATGTCGAGCTGCCCGCAGAGGTAGAGCACGGGCGTGGCGATCTTCTCCACGTCGAAGAACGACCACGAGATGTCGAGCCACGCCTGGCGCGTCTTCCACGGCAGCCCGAGCTCGACCTCGTACTCGTACTGATAGTGGTCGGTGCCGTAGCCCGCCAGCACGTTGGCGATACTCGCGCCGGAGGTGGCGGCCTTGAAGCGCGGCGTCTTCGCAATCACGTAGTCGGTGAGGATGCCGCCGTAGCTCCAGCCGCCCACTCCCAGGCGCTCGGGATCCGCGATGCCCTTCGCCACCACCGCATCCACGACCGCCAGCACATCGTCCGAGTCCTTGCGGCCCCAGTCGGCCCAGATGGCGCGGCTGAACGCCGTGCCGTAGCCGGTCGACCCCCGCGGGTTGGCCGCAATCACGGCATAGCCCTGCGCGGCCAGGATCTGCCACTCCCACTCGAACGCGATGGTGTACTGCGACGTGGGCCCGCCGTGGATCCGGAGGATGGCCGGCACCTTCGCGCCGGGCCGGTAACCGGGCGGCAGCGTGACGAACCCGTGGATGCGCGTGCCGTCGGCGCTGGTCGCCTCCACGCGCTGCACCTGCCCGAGCGCGATGCCCTTCAGGAACGTGTCGTTCACCGTGGTCACGCGCGTGAGCGATCCAGCGCTCCAGCGCGAGATCTCGGAGGGGTAGTGCTGCTGGCTCTCCAGCACCACGATGTCGCCCGACGCGCCGATGTCGTACGCGGTGATCTCCCGCTCGCCGTCCACGACGCGGGCCACCGGGCCGCCGGCGGCCGGCACCCGGGCCAGCGGCTGCACACCGCCGTCCTCGAGCAGGAAGTAGACGTTCGCGCCGTCTTTCGAGAAGCGGGGCTCCGCCACGTTGCGATCGAGCCCGTCGGTGAGCGGCTTCGGCGTGCCCCCCGCGGCCGGCACGATGCCGATGTGGTTGGCGCCGTACCACATGTCCTTCGGATCGCCGCTGGCGACGAAGGCCACCTGCGTGCCGTCCGGGCTGAAGACGGGGCTCGATTCGGCGCGCTCGCTGGCGGCCAGCGGCCGCGGGATGCCGCCCTTGGCGCTCACCACGAAGAGGTCCGTGTTCTGCGTCCGGTCGGGATCCGGCAGGGTCCGGTTGCTGACAAACGCGATGGTGGCCGAGTCGGGCGACCACGCCGGGGCGCTGTCGTCGAACCGCCCTGAGGTGAGCTGCCGCGCGGTCTTCGTGGCGAGGTCGAAGACGTAGAGGTGACTGCGCTGATCGTTGAGGTACCCCTCGCCGTCGCGCTTGAACTGCAGCCGTTTCACGACGATGGGCTTCGCCGTCTTCTTGTCGTCCTGGTCCTCGCCCGGGTCGTCCGGGTCCACGTCGGACACGATCAGCGCCAGGCGCGTGCTGTCGGGCGACCATTCCAGGTCGGACACGCTGGCCTTGAACTCGGTCAGCGCGTACGCCTCGCCGCCGGAGCGGTTCATGAGCCACACCTGGCTGTGCTTGCCGACGCGGCCAGACAGGAACGCGAGCCACTTGCCGTCGGGGCTGAAGCGCGGCGCACGCTCAGCCTTGTCCGACGTGGTCAGGCGGATGGCCTGGCCGCCGCCAACCGGTGCCATGTAGATGTCGGTGTCGCGGGTGTCCTTCTTGAGGTCGCTGGCGGACACCGTGTAGGCCACCCACCGGCCGTCCGGGCTGAGGCGCGGGTCGCCCACCTGCTTGAGGGCGAACTGGTCGTCCACCTTCAGGGGGCGCGGGGGATCGGCCGCGGCAGCCGGCGGCACGCTGCAGACGACGAGGAGGGCGGCGACGAGGAGAAAGCCGGCGGCGGAACGATGGCGCATCTGGAACCTCTCGGGGAACGGAGTCCGGGAGATTCTACAACTTCGGCCGCGGACGCGCGTGGCGCACGCCCGCTCGCGGCCGGGGCGCGCCGGCGTCCGGGGTCAGCGGACGCCGGCTGGTGGCCGGGAGTGGAGGCCCGGCCGCAACGGACACTCAGGCGGTGTGGGCGGCCTTCTTCGGGAACACCAGGGACGCGACGATCGACAGCGCGATGACGCCGATGATGATGCCCAGCGACCAGGTGATCGGGAACTTGCCGCCGAACAGGTTGTTCAGCCACACCATCTTCAGGCCCACGAAGACCAGCACCACGCCGAGGCCGTACTTCAGCATGTAGAAGGTGTCGACGGCGCCGGCCAGCAGGAAGTACATGGCCCGCAGGCCCAGGATCGCGAAGATGTTCGACGTGAAGACGATGAGCGGCTCCTTCGTCAGGGCGAAGATGGCCGGCACCGAGTCGACGGCGAAGATGATGTCCGACATCTCGAGGAACAGCAACGCCACGAGGAGCGGCGTGGCGAACAGCCGGCCGTCGATCCGCGTGAAGAACCGCTCGCCGTGCAGCTGCGGCGTCACGGGCACGAACCGCCGGAACAGGCGGATCACCGGGTTGCGCTCGGGATCGATGCCCTTCTCGGGCGCCACGAAGATCTTGATGCCCGTCAGGATCAGGAAGACGCCGAACACCACCACCACCCAGTGGTACTGCATGAGCACCGATCCGAGGGCGATGAAGATGGCCCGGAAGACCAACGCGCCCAGGATGCCGTAGAACAGCACGCGATGCTGGTACACCGGTGGAATGGCGAAGAAGCTGAAGACCACCACGAACACGAAGATGTTGTCGACGGCCAGCGACTTCTCGACGATGTAGCCCGTCAGGTACTCGAGGCCCACCTGCCGGGCGGCCGCGTCGGGGTCGAAGCCGGGGATCGCCATCAGCCGTTCGTTGCCGGCGAACGTCGAGCCCGCGTACACGTAGAGCGCGTAGTTGAAGAGCAGCGCCAGCGCCACCCAGACGGCGCTCCAGGCGGTGGCTTCCTTCATCGACACCACGTGGGCCTTGCGGTGGAACACGCCGAGGTCGAGGGCCAGCATCAGCAGGACGAACGCGGTGAAGGCCGCGTAGACGCCCCAGTACTCGCTCAGGGGAAAGAGGGGAACGTTCGTCAGATCCATAACTGTTCGAGGGTAGCAGGCCGGCTCGTATCGAACAAATCGATTGTTTAGATGATTTACATAGCTGTGAGCTATGCTTTGACCAGCCGGCCTCGCGCACCGGCGCGTGGACTCCGATGGTGAACTATCAACACCTCTTCTACTTCTGGACGGTCGCCCGCGAAGGCGGCGTGGTGCGCGCGGCGGCGCACCTGCACCTCACGCAGCCCACTATCAGCACCCAGCTGCGCGCCCTGGAGGCGTCGCTGGGCGCGCCGCTCTTCCGGCGGAAGGGCCGCGGCCTCGAACTCACCGACACGGGCCGGCTGGCCTTCGGGTACGCCGACGAGATCTTCGGCCTCGGCCGCGAGATGGTGGACGCCATCCAGGACCGCCCCCTCGGGCGCCCGATGCGCGTCACGGTCGGCGTCGCCGACGTGCTGCCGAAGCTGGTGGTCCGGCGCCTGCTCGAGCCCGCCATGGCCTTGGGCGGCGGGGTCCATCTCGTGTGCCGCGAGGACAAGGTGGACCGCCTGCTGGCCGATCTCTCGGTGCACGCGGTGGACGTGGTCCTCAGCGACACCCCGACCGGGCCCGGCGTGAGCGTGAAGGCCTACAACCATCTGCTGGGCGAGTGCGCCGTGGCGTTTTTCGCCCGGCCCGCAGAGGCCCGGCGCCTGCGGCGCGCCTTCCCGCGCTCCCTCGAGGCGGGCCCCGTGCTGCTCCCCACCGACAACACCGCGCTGCGGCGTTCGCTGGACGACTACTTCGCCGCGCACGAGCTGCGGCCGATGGTCGTGGCCGAGTTCGAGGACAGCGCCCTGATGAAGACGTTCGGCCAGGGTGGCGCCGGCGCGTTTCCCGCCCCGCTGGTCCTCCAGCAGGAGATGCGGCGCGAGCTGGGCGTCGTGCCCGTCGGCACGGCCGATGGCGTCCGCGAACGTTTCTACGCCATTTCGGTCGAGAAGCGCCTGAAGCACCCGGCCGTCCTCGCCATCTCGAACCAGGCGCGCCTCGACCTCTTCGCGGCGGAGTGAAAAAGGGGCCAGGCCCCTTTTCCGGGTGCTAGAATCGTTCGGTTCCCTCGTCGAGAAACGCCCCTG
>CAYNDV010000129.1:7368-13073 GCA_964396055.1 uncultured Vicinamibacterales bacterium
GGCCCCTTTTCCGGGTGCTAGAATCGTTCGGTTCCCTCGTCGAGAAACGCCCCTGGGGTCATGAGGTCGTCCATGCGCCGATGCCTGTGTCTCTGTGTGTCGCTGGCCGTGCTGTGCCTGGCTCCCGCGCTTCAGTCCGCCGGCCCGGATGGCCAGGACCAGGTCCACAAACGGTATTCGCGGGGGGTTCGCGAGGCCAAGGCCGCCCCGGCGCCCCCCGCCGCGGCTGCCGCGGCCGCCGCGATTCAGTGGGAACCCGTGGTCGGCATGGACGCGCAGATCTTCCCGTCGTTCGTCGTGTCCACCGCCACGCTCCGTCTCCCCCAGGAGGAGGACGAGGAGGACGACCCGCGGATGCTGGGCGAAGCCATGGGCTTCATCGGCGCGTACCTCGACGGCGTGCCCAACGGCAGCCAGATCAAGGTGATCGTGGCGCCCAACGCCGCCATGGAGTCCAGCTCGTTCCAGGGCCGCGCCGCGGCCGGCGCCGGCGAGTACGCCGTCTACCCGAAGATCAACTACAAGTTCGACGCGCTGCTCCAGTGGCGCCAGCCCATGCCGCTCAACATCTCGATGGAGGTTTTCGTCGACGGGCGCTCGCTCGGCACACAGTCCACGACGGTGACCGTGCGGTCGATCAACGACTGCCCGCTGGTCGTGGCCGGCGACGAAGAGAGCGACGAGGAGGATCTCGACGTCACGTGGATGTTCGCGGCCTACGTCAACGAGAACCACCCGTTCGTCGACACGCTCACCCGCGAAGCCCTCGAAGCCAAGGTCGTGGACGCGTTCACGGGCTACCAGGACGATCCCGCGGCGGTGATCCGGCAGGTCTACGCGATCTGGAACGCCCTGCAGCGGCGCGGCATGCGTTACAGCGACATCAGCCGCTCGTCCGCCGAGTCGCCCGTGGTGTTCAGCCAGCACGTGCGCCTCTTCGACGAGGCACTGGCCGCGAAGCAGGCGAACTGCGTGGACGGCACGGTGCTCTTCGCCGCCGTGCTGCGGAAGATCGGGATCGAGCCCTATCTCGTGCTGGCGCCGGGCCACATGTACTTGGCGTTCGACCTCGACGAGGACGGCGAGGACATGCTCGGCCTCGAAACGACGATGATGGGCAACGCGGACGCGCCGGACCCCTCGCGCAACGGCCTGATGCCTGACGATCTCACGCGGAAGTTCCGCAACCAGGCGTCGTACCGCAGCTTCGCGGCCGCCATCGAGGAGGGCACGAGCCAGCTGGAAGAAGCCCTCGAGAAGTTCGACAGTGACGACCCGGACTACCAGCTGATCTCGCTGAGCGAGGCCCGTGAACTGGGCATCCTGCCGCTCGCTTTTCGTGGGAATCGCTAGGCGGAGGCTGGGGGAGGGGGCGGTATCAGAAGCAAGAAGCAAGTAGCAGGAAGGGATCACGCTCTCGCGCTGCGCCTCGAGGCGTGCTCATTCTTGCTTCTTGCTTCTTGCTTCTTGCTTCTATCCCCCAGCGTCCACCCCCCGTCCCGCCCGGCCCCTCCCGAGCACCCGCTCCATGACCCACGAGGCGCGGGCGCCGGACGCGCCCGTGCTTTCGCACCTGCCGCGGCCCCGCAGTTCGTCGACGATGGTCTGGATGAGCGGCTGGTGAACGTGGGGCGGGTTACGGAAGACGTGCACCTCGTCGTCTCCGTCCCTGGAGACCACGACGTCGCCATCCGTGAAGACGGGCGTCGTCATCCGCCCGCCCGGCCCGGTGAACGTGATGACATCGGTTGACCGGTCGGCGTTGAAATTCCACGTGCCGGTGCCCACCGCGCCGCCGGCGAACCGGAAGACCCCGCCCGTCACATCCTCAGCCGCGTAGCTGCCGCCCGTGTTGAGCGCGAAGCCCTCGGCGCCGCTGATGGGCCCGAGCAGGAAGTCGAGCAGGTCGAGACAGTGCGACGCGAGGTCGAAGAACAGCCCCGCGCCGGCGATGGCTGGATCGAACCGCCAGCCGGCGGCGGCCTCGCCGGTGGCCAGCGGCTCACTCACGCGCACGTGGACGTCGGTGACGGGTCCGATCGAGCCTGACGCGAGCAGGTGGCGGACGTGCAGGAAGCGCGGCAGCGCGCGGCGGTAGTACGCGACGAACAGCGGCACGCCGGCGGCGCGGAACGCGTCGTTCATCTCGACGCATTCCGCGTGCGTCATCGCCATGGGTTTTTCGACCAGGCACGCCTTGCGCGCGGCGGCGACCGTCAACGCGAGGGCCAGGTGGCTGGAGGGCGGTGTGGCGATGTAGACGGCGTCGACGCCGGGGTCGTCCACGAGCGCCTGGGCGGTGTCGTGCACGCGGGGCACCCCGTGACGGCGGGCGTAGTCGTCGGCCTTGGCCCGGTCTCGCCGCATGACGGCAACCAGGCTCGAGCCTTCGGCTTTCTGAAATCCCGGCCCGCTCTTGATTTCGGTGACGTTCCCGCAGCCGATGATGCCCCAGCGGATGGTGTGCATGGGGGGATCATACTCGGGGCATGGGGCGTGGGGCGTGGGGCGTGGGACGGAGCACGCTCGACACGATTTCTTGCCTGCAGGCAAAATTGTTTGCTTGATTCTTCGCCTACAGGTCAATTTCTCTGTTCTCCGCCATGAGCCCAACCGACCGGCAGCCCGCCGGGCGCCAGGCGGCCCGACGGCGCGTCAGCGCCAGACGGCCGAACAGCCCAACGGCCTATATAATCGTGATCGCGCGGAGGGATGGCCGAGCGGTCGAAGGCGGCGGTCTTGAAAACCGCTGTGCGGGGAACTGCACCGGGGGTTCGAATCCCTCTCCCTCCGCCAGCCTTCGCTCACCTTCCGGCCTGCCACCTTCCTCAGGTGAGCTACGGCTGGCAGGCCAGCCCACTCGCGAAGGCTGGCCACCGAAGCCCGTGAGGAAGCGAACGTTCTTCGGCGGAGGTGGACCCCCGCAGTGCCGCCGCACTCACGTCCGTCGCCGGCGGCGGCTTCGCTGCTACAATGAACGCATCACCCTGAACACGCGCGCGACGCGCCGCCGCCAGGCCGGGAGGCCCGGTGACTGGCCTTTTGCGCAGGAGGAACCCGCGATGCACAAGCCGTTCGTGTCGTCGATCGCCGCCGCCGCCCTCGTGATCGCCGCCGCCGCCCCGCTGCTGGCCCAGAGCCAGCCGCCCGCCAGCCCGGCCGCCCAGGTCACGGCCAGGATTGGCGCCGCCACCATCACCATCGACTACAGCCGCCCATCGATGCGCGGCCGCAAGATCATGGGCGGGCTCGTGCCCTATGACAAGGTCTGGCGCACGGGCGCCAACCGCGCCACGCACCTGAAGACCGACGCCGCCCTGACCATCGGCGACCTGGCCGTGCCGGCCGGCACCTACACCCTCTACACCGTGCCCGGCGAGAAGGGCTGGACGCTCATCGTCAGCAAGCAGACCGGCCAGTGGGGCACGCAGTACGATCAGGCCCAGGACCTCGGCCGCGTGAAGATGACCGCAGAGGCATTGCCGGCCGCCGTCGAGTTGTTCACGATCGCCGTGGCCGGCTCCGGCGCGGCGGGAACCCTGACGATGGAGTGGGAGAACACCCGCGCCTCGGTGGCGGTGGCGGCGAAGTAGGGAGGCCGGTGAGTAGCCCGCACCCGGCACGCGCCGCGCCGGAAGCGCGGACAAGCCACCGTAAACGCAAAGAGCCCCGCGCGCTGCGGGGCTCTTCGTTTCTGCATCGCGACGGGCCAGTCAGGGCGCCGGCTGAAGCCGGCGCCCACGACGGACCCGCGTCGTTATTTCACGTCGAACCGATCGAGGTTCATCACCTTCGTCCAGGCCGCGGCGAATTCCTTCACGAACACCTCGCCGGCGTCCGCCGAGCCATAGACCTCCGCCAGGGCCCGGAGCTGCGAGTTCGATCCGAAGACGAGATCGACGCGGGTGCCCGTCCACTTCACGGCGCCCGTCTTGCGATCGCGGCCCTCGTACACCCCCTCGGCGCCGGCAGCCGGCTGCCAGGCCGTGCCGATGTCGAGCAGGTTGACGAAGAAGTCGTTGGTCAAGACGCCGGGACGGCTGGTGAACACGCCGTGCGTGGCACCGCCGGTGTTGGCGCCGAGGACGCGCAGGCCGCCCACCAGCACCGTCATCTCAGGGGCCGTCAGCGTCAGCAGCTGCGCCCGGTCCACCAGCAACTCCTCCGCCGGGGCGTGCAGGCCCTTCTGGAGGTAGTTGCGGAAGCCGTCGGCCTTCGGCTCGAGTACGCCGAAGGAGTGCACGTCGGTCTGCTCTTGCGACGCGTCCATGCGGCCCGGCGTGAAGGGCACCGTCACGGCGTACCCGGCCTTCTTGGCGGCGTCCTCGACGGCCGCGTTGCCGCCGAGCACGATCAGGTCGGCCAGCGAGATCTTCTTGCCGCCGGACAACACGGCGTTGAAGGCCTTCTGGATCCCTTCCAGCGTCTGCAGCACCTTGGCCAGGTCGGCCGGCTGGTTCACGGCCCAGTCCTTCTGCGGGGCCAGGCGGATGCGTGCCCCGTTGGCGCCGCCCCGCTTGTCGGACCCGCGGAAGGTCGACGCCGACGCCCACGCCGTGCTGACGAGCTGCTGGACCGACAGCCCCGACGCCAGGATCTTCGCCTTCAGGGCTGTGATGTCTGCCTGATCGACCAGCGGGTGGTCCACCTTCGGGATCGGGTCCTGCCAGAGCAGCGGCTCGGCGGGCACGAGCGGCCCGAGGTAACGCGAGAGCGGCCCCATGTCGCGGTGCGTGAGCTTGAACCACGCCTTGGCGAAGGCCTCGGCAAAGGCATCCGGGTTCTCGAGGAACCGCCGCGAGATCTTCTCGTAGGCCGGATCGAACCGCAGGGCCAGGTCCGTGGTCAGCATCGACGGCACGTGCCGCTTGGACGGGTCGTGCGCGTCGGGCACCGTGTTGGCGCCGGCGCCGTGCTTCGGAATCCACTGGTGCGCGCCGGCCGGGCTCTTGGTCAGCTCCCAGTCGTAGCCGAACAGGTTCCAGAAGAAGTTGTTGCTCCACTTCGTCGGCGTGGTGGTCCAGATCACCTCGAGGCCGCTGGTGATCGTGTCGTTCCCCTTGCCCGTGCCGTACGTGTTGGTCCAGCCAAGGCCCTGCTCCTCCAGGCTGGCACCTTCGGGCTCCGGGCCGACGTACTTGGAGGGATCGGCGGCGCCGTGGGTCTTGCCGAAGGTGTGGCCGCCGGCGATCAGCGCGACGGTCTCTTCGTCGTTCATGGCCATGCGGGCGAACGTCTCGCGGATGTCCCGCGCGGCCGCGATCGGATCCGGGTTGCCGTTCGGCCCCTCCGGGTTCACGTAGATGAGGCCCATCTGCACGGCGGCCAGCGGGTTCTCGAGCTCACGGTCGCCGCTGTACCGCTCGTCGGCCAGCCACTTGCCCTCGGGGCCCCAGTAGATGTCCTCTTCGGGCTCCCACACGTCCTCGCGCCCGCCGGCAAACCCCCAGGTCTTGAACCCCATGGATTCCAGGGCGACGTTGCCCGCCAGGATCATGAGGTCGGCCCAGGAGATCTTGCGGCCGTACTTCTGCTTGATCGGCCAGAGCAGCCGGCGCGCCTTGTCCAGGTTCGCGTTGTCGGGCCAGCTGTTGAGCGGGGCGAATCGCTGCGTGCCTGATCCGGCGCCGCCGCGGCCGTCCGAGACCCGGTACGTGCCGGCGCTGTGCCAGGCCATGCGGATGAACAGCGGGCCGTAGTGGCCG
>CAYNDV010000130.1:0-12954 GCA_964396055.1 uncultured Vicinamibacterales bacterium
CGGCTGCGGCGCGGGCTGCGCTGCCGCCGCCTGGGGCTGCACCGCAGGAGCCGTCTGCCGCGGCAGCGGAGGCTGGGCCGCCTGTGTCCGGGCGGCGGGCGCTCCGCCGCCCGTCAGGGAGGCCAGCAGTCCCTTCGGCACGAGGCCGTTCATCGCCGCCACCTGGTACAGCAGGGCGCCGGTCACCACCACGAGGGCGATGCCCAGCACCACCCGCAGCACCGAGGGGCCGCGGCGCGGCCCGCCCAGCGGCGTCGGGTAACCCAGCGACGCCAGCACGTTCTCCTCGGCGCTGTTGCGCCGGGGCGCGGCGTCTCCATGTGGCGAGGTCCCGTTGTGTTGACGCAGGGCGTCGAGGGTGCGGCTCACGGCTTCACCTGTAGGCGACAGTCGACGAGGACCCCGCCGCGAGCGGGGTGCGCCGGCGCAGCCACGGGAAACGCGACCGCTCGACCGGCTGCAGGTCGAGGGTGCTGGCGGCCCGTTCCACGAGTTCGGGCGTCACCTTGTTGGACCGCGCCGAGTACGCGCCCAGGAGGCTGCGGTCGCAGATCAGGTTGATCAGGCGCGGGATGCCGCCGGAGTACTGGTGCACGGTCTGCACCGCCTTCGGCGTGAAGGTCACGGCCGACATCGCCCCCGCCACGTGCAGGCGGTGCGCGATGTACGCCGCCACCTCGTCGCGCGTCAGCGGCTTGAGCTCGTACCGGATCGACACGCGCTGGTCGAGCTGCTTCAGCTCCGGCGACCGCAGCAGCGGCTGCAGGTTCAGCTGCCCCACCAGGATCATCTGCAGGAGTTTTTCCTTGTCGGTCTCGAGGTTCGACAGAATCCGCAGCTGTTCCAGCACCTGGAGCGGCAGGTTCTGGGCTTCGTCGATGATCAGCACCGCGCTGGCCTGCAGGGGCAGCAGGCCGAGCAGGAAGTCGTACAGGGTGTCGATGAGCTCCTGCTTGCTCACGCCGGCCAGGCGCCCGGCCTTGACTTCCTCGCGCGACACCACGCCGAAGTCCTGGAGGATGAGCTTGAGCAGGTCCTCTTCCGACAGGAAGGGATTCAGCACCAGCGCCGTGAAGGTGCGCCGGTCGATCTGTTCGAGCAGCGCCCGGCACAGCGTCGTCTTGCCGGTCCCGATGTCCCCCGTCACCACGACGAACCCCTCGCGGCGGCGGATGGCGTACTGGAGCAGTTCGAACGCGTTGGCGTGCGACTCGCTCTTGTACAGGTACTTCGGATCCGGCGTCAGGCTGAACGGCTTCTCGACGAAACCGAAAAACTCCTCGTACATCGTCTGGCCCCTTGGTGTGGCGTCCTGCCTCCCGGGATCGCCTACTTGCGTGCCGGCGCCTTCTGTTCCTCGTAGATCCGCTGCAGGTCGGCGGCGGTCGTGGCCGCAATCTCACCTGGCGACATGATCATCGGCGTCAGGAGGATGACCAGGTCGGTCTTCCGCTTGGCCCGCTCCTGCCGCTGGAACAGCCCTCCGACCAGCGGCAGGTCCCCCAGGACCGGCACTTTTGTCTTTTCGGTCAGTGCACGGTCCTGCATCAGACCCGCGATGACAATCGTCTCGCCTTCGTGGACCCGGACCATGGTGTCGGTCTCCCGGACCGCCACGATGGGCACCTGGTCGCCCAGGCGCGAGGTCGCCGTGCCGGTCCGCTCGGTGATGCTCGGCGTGATGCTCAGGTGGATGATGCCGTCGGCGCCGATCTGGGGCGTCACGCTGAGGACCACCCCCTCGGTGATCGACTGCGGCGTCACCACGGTCTGCAGGATCTGGCCCGTGGTGGCATCCGTCTGGGCCGTCGTGACGAAGAACACGTCCTGGGTGCCCACCCGCATGACCGCCGGCTCGTTGTTCATGGCCATGACGCGGGGGCTCGCCATCACGTTGACTTTCCCCTGGCTGGCGAAGGCGTCGAGCAGGCCCGTGAAGTCGCGGATGTTGACGCCGACGGTGAACGCGCTGTTCCCGCGCGTCGGCGCCAGGCGCTGCGTCACGCGGACCGAGTTGCCGGCGCTGCGGAACACCGCCGACCAGTCGATGCCGGCCGAGAACTCGTCGCGCAGCTCGACCTCGAGGACCTTGGCCTGGATCTGGACCTGGCGCAGCACCCGGCTCTCCACGGCCTCGAGGTACTGGGCCACCCGATCGAGATTCGAGCGGTAGTCGATGATCTGCAGCAGGCCGGCCTTCCGGTCGAGGTTGTGCTTGCCGTCGGGCGACATCAGCGTCGCCAGGCCTTCCTTGATCTCGTCGAAGACGTCGCCGTAGTCCGTGCTGGACACCGACGCCTGGCTGCCGCCGAACCCGCCGTTCCCGGTGCCGCCGAGACCGAAGCCCGCACCAGTGCCGAAGCCCCCGCCGCCGCCGCCGCCGAAGCCGCCGCCGCCGCCGAACGCCCCGCCGCCCAGGCCCGCGCCGGCGAAGCCGCCGCTGCCCGATCCGCGCGAACCGGCGCGCCGGCTGGCCACGTAGTTGATGTGGAAGATCTGCGTTTCCATCTGCCGCCGCGACACCCGCAGGACGTTCTCCGCGAACTGGAACTCGAGGCCGAGCGGGTTGAGGATCAGGTCGAGCGCCTGGCGCAGCGTCACGTTCTTCAGCTCACCCGCGAACGTGCCGTCGACGTCCGGATCGGGCACGAGACTCAGGTTCGTGTCGCGCACGAGCAGCAGCAGGAGCTCCCGCACGGCAATCGGTTCCGCGAAGCTCAGCGAGATCGTCTGCTCCATCTCGTCGGACCGACGCCCCTCCTCGAGCTGGCTCACCGCCAGCGGCGTCAGGCCCGGGTTCTGGGGCCCCAGCCCGCTGCGCGTCGGCGGCATCGGTGCCTGGGTGGCCTGCGCCATCACCGGCACCGGCCCGGCTCCCTGCGACGCTCCCTGCGCCGAGAACGACGAGGAGGTCAGGAATACGAGTGTGGCCACCACGGCCACGTTCGGCAGCCACTGACGGGTTGTGCGGTCCATGTGTCCTTCCCCTGATCGAAACGGAACGTGAGCACGCTGCTCCGTCTCCTGGGCAGTATGTCGGTGTAACTCGTTGAAAACCTTAGGGGTAGGGACAAACTGCGCGAGGCTTCACGGGGCTTTACAGCGGGGCGTGGTGCGTGGCGCTTGGGACCTGGGGTTCGTCAGAAGCAAGAAGCAAGAAGCAAGAAGGGATCACGCCGTCACACAGCGGTTCTCTCCGTATGTCGTGTGCTTCTTGCTTCTTGCTTCTTGCTTCTTGCTTCTTTCTGTCTTCTGTCTTCTGTCTTCTGTCTTCTTCCCCTACCGCTTCGCCCTGATGACCAGCACGACGCCCGCCAGCAGGGGCAGCAGCGGCAGCAGTCCGAGATTGACCACGTACATCACCGTCCGCATCTGCTCGGTCATCGACGTGCGGCGGTTCTGGCGGTCTGACAGGCTCACCACCCGCGCCTCCTGCTCGCCGGCCAGCCAGGCAATCGTGCGCAGCGAGAAGTCCCGGTTGCCCTGGCGCTGGATCTGCGCGTTGGAGACGAAGTCCGAATCGCCGAACACGACGAAGCGGCCCTCGCGCACGGCCTGGTCTTCTTTCAGCCCGCGGGGCACGCGCGACGCGACGCCGAGCAGGAAGGGACCCTTGCGATCGCGGCCCTCCTGGAACGCCGTGCCCGTGTCGGCCGGATTCAGGCGCTCGAAGGCCCGGTCGCCCGTCCCGGCCAGGGGTCCCGGAATCCCGATCTGGGCCTGCTTCAGGAGCGTCAGCGGCACCGCCCGGTCGTAGATCGTCGCCAGCTCGAATCCGCGCGTAATCGGGTGGTCGAAGTACGCCAGCGCCAGCGGACTCTCGGGCCCGGCGCCCACCTGCCGGCCGGCGGGGTTGGTCTCGATGATCAGGCCGTCGCCCGGGATGATCCCCCGGGGTGCCAGCCAGGCCCTGAGTCCCGGGGGCACCGGGGGGTCCACCATCAGGGCCAGGCGGCCGCCGTTGGCCATCCAGGCGTCCAGGCGCCCGATCGCCTCGGGCGCGAGGTCGGTGGCGGGGCCGGCAATCACGAGCACCTCGCAGGCGGCGGGGACGTCGCCCTGCTGCATCGCCACGCGGTCGACCCGGTATCCGGCAGCCCGCAGCGACAGGCCCCACATCGACAACCCGGCGGCGCCGGTGTCGTCGAGGCCGTGTTCGCCGTCACCGGTCTGGAAGCAGACCAGCGTCTCTTTGTCCTGCACGACCTGCGTGATGGCCTGGTACAGGGCCGGTTCCGTGGGTTTCTCGACCTTGCGCCACTTGTCGCCCGCCGACACGATCACCGTGCCGTCGCGCAGCACGCCGTAGGTGCGGGCGTCCTGGGGCGCCCGTTCCACGTCCGCGAACGCGGCGGTGATGCGGCGCGACGCGTTGGTGAAGGCCGCCAGCAGTTCGTCCACCGCGGCGTCGCGCGTGCGGCCGAACTGCTTCAGGACCACGTCCTTGTCGACGCGCGCGAGGCCCGTCCGCGTCTCCGCCGTCAGCGTGTTGCGGCCGGCGGCCGTCAGGTCCGCGTGCAGCGCGTTGAAGCTGGCGATGGCGTTGACGAGCCCCAGCACGGCCACCAGCAGCAGCGTCGAGAAGATGCTGTTGAGCACGAAGATGCCGCGCGGGTCGCGGAACCAGTCGCGGACGTTCTGCCAGTTGGCCGCGACCCCGATGGTGAGCGCGAGCAGGCCGCCGACGAGCAGCGTGACGGCCGTCGTGTCCCAGTGCAGGGTGAACGCCGCCCAGAGCAGCGCCCCCACCACCATCAGGCCGCCGGGAAGGAAGAGGTACTTCTTCATGTCCGTTTGTACCTGATGGCGTCGATCGTCCGCTGGGTGAGGAAGAGCCCCAGCACGACCAGCGACGCGAAGAAGGCGACGTCGTCGAGGGACACGAGGCCCCGCGTGAAGTTCAGGTGGCGCATGTGCAGGGAGAAATAGGCCAGGAACTCGGCCCACATCGACCGCGTCGCCGACGCCGTGGTGTCGATGAACTGCAGCGTCATGAGCAGGCCGTAGGTCCCGATGGCCGACACCAGGATGTTCTCGCACAGCGACGAGATGAACAGCCCCATGGCGATCTGGGCGCCGCCGATGAGCAGCAGCCCCAGCACGCCGCTGAGGACCACGCCGGGCTCCCACTCGCCGCCCTGCGCCAGGAAGTAGAACATGGGCAGGATCGGCAGCAGCATGGCGGCCAGGAACCCGAAGGCGCCGAGGAACTTGCCCACCGCCAGCTCGGTGGGCCGCAGCGGCGAGGTGAGCAGCAGTTCCAGGGTCCCCTTGCGCCGCTCGTCGGTGATGAGCCCCATCGTCAGCAGCGGCAGGGCGAACATCAGCAGGAACGCCTCGTTCTGGAAGAACTGCGACAGCACGACGGTGGGCACGTCCAGCTGGAACTCGGACTTGCCGAGGCGCTGGATCTGCGCGTCGGCCACCACGGCCTGGCGGATGTAGTAGACGACCATGTTCGAGAAGAACAGGCCGGAGACGAACGTGAAAATCGTCATCACCGAGTAGGCGATGGGCGAGACGAAGTAGCTCTCGATCTCGCGGCGGGCTATGGTCAGGATGTGGCGCATCAGCCCTGCTCCTTCCCCGATTCGTCGCCCGTCAGGGCCAGGAAGATCTGCTCGAGCGAGAGCGACTCGCCGGCCAGCCCCTGCAGCTTCCAGCCGCGCCCGACGATGGCCTCGGCCGCGGCGCTGCGCACGTCCACGCCCACGGGCGATTCGATCTCCGCGCTGAGCGTCCCGGCCGGCGTATCGGCCACCGTCACGCTGCCCACACCGGGAAGGGCCGACAGCGCGCCGCGGACCTCCGCCGCCGCCGAGGCGGTCGCGCCGGGCACGCCGACCTCCAGTCGCACGATCTCCCGGGCCCGCAGGCGGTCCCCGAGGTGGCCCGGGGTGTCGACGGCCATCACCTTTCCGCGGTTGATGATGAACACCCGGTCGGCCACTTCGCTGACCTCGGGCAGGATGTGCGTCGAGAGCAGCACGGTGTGCTCGCCCTTCAGGGCGGCAATGAGTTCCCGCACCTCGGAACGTTGCTTGGGATCCAGGCTCGACGTGGGCTCGTCCAGGATGAGCACCTTCGGCTCGTGCACCAGGGCCTGGGCCAGGCCGACGCGCTGCTTGAAGCCCTTGGAGAGCTTGCCGATGCGCTTGTCGGCCACTTCGCCGAGCCGGGCCCGGTCGATGGCCCGGTCAACCGCCGTCTTGAGCCGGCCGGCCGGCACGTCCTTGAGCGCCCCCACGAACCGGAGGTACCGCCGGACGGTCATCTCCGGATACACGGGCGGGTTCTCGGGCAGGTAGCCGACCAGCCGCTTGGCCTCGATGGGCCGTTCGTAGAGGTCGTGCCCGCCGATGCGGACGCGCCCCTGGCTGGGCGGCAGATACCCGGTGATCATCCGCATCGTCGTCGTCTTGCCCGCGCCGTTCGGCCCCAGGAAGCCGAGGACTTCCCCTTCCTGGACGTCGAACGACAGGTTGTCGACGGCGACGAAACGGCCGTACTTCTTGGACAGGCTGGAAACAGAGATCACGACTCGATGTTATCGGACTGGGACGCCGGCGGGAATAGTCTGACAAGAGGAGGGCTGGCTGCCACCCGGGTCAGCGGGTGGCAGCCAGCCTGGAGGCCGGAGCTGTGCCGGCGCCTGATGCGCGTCGGGCGTGCCTACTTCGCCCGGCAGCGGGCGATCGCCGCCACGCCCGCGGTCTTGTCCCTCGACCCGTTGAAGCTGGCCTGGCCGGCGAACTTCCGGGCGCCCTTGTCGCCCGCCAGTGGGACGACGGTGTAGGACACGGTCCGTGGGCCGGCGTCGAAGAACGGGCCCCAGCGCACCACGCCGGTCGCCGCGTCGAAGACGCCGTTGTCACTGGCAAAACGCACCGTCCAGCCCGCCGGGATCTTCTCCTCGATGGCCCAGGCCCTGGTGCCGGCCTTCGGGGTCACGACGACCCGGACCGGCGTGGCCTTGGCGTCGGCGTAACAGCCGTCGATGGTCCGCCTCGGCGGGGTCGTCCTGCGGGCGGCGTCGGGCCGGAACACGGGCGCGGCGGTGCAGTTGGGGACCCAGATGTCGGCAATCGTGGCCCCGGCGTAGTTGACCTTGTAGTCCTCGCACGTCGCCCACAAACTGCCGGCCAGAGTCACGTACTCGATAGGAATCGGCGACGGCAGGTATGGCCACGGGTTACCACGCTGCCAGGCGCCGGCATAGGAGGTGACCTCGACGGCAGTCATCCTCCAGTCGCCGAAGGCCGCTCCGGCCGGATCGGGTACCACGTCAGCTGGATGCGAACTGCAGACGGGCGCCACGAGATCACCCGTGGTCGTTGCAGGCTGCTGCTCGAATGACGCCAAGCCGGAGAAGATCCCGTCCGCCGCGCTCGACGGCTGCACCAGGTACGTCAGGGTGCGGCCCTGGGGCGGCAGCGGGCTCGTGAACGGCCCCCACTTCACTTTGTGGTTCTTCGCGTCGAAGACGCCGCCGTGGCTGATGCCGCTCACCGTCCACCCCAGCGGGACGATGTCCTCAACCGCGTACGAGCGCACGCTCGCGACGGGGGTGACGAGAATCGACACGGTGCGCGCGGTGGCCGACACGCACGCGGGAAGCGTCCGCACGGCCGTGCCGCCGGGAACCGGGTGGAACGTCGCCGTCACCGACCTGGCGGCATCCATCGTCACCTGGCAGGTGCCGGTCCCGGAGCATCCGGAACCCGACCAGCCGATGAACTCCGACCCGGGTGCTGGCGTTGCCGTCAACTCGACGAGTTCGTTCTCGTCGTACTGCCGGCAGTTGACGCCGCACGCCGTGCCGGCAGGGTCCGCCGTGACGCTGCCGCTGCCCGTTCCGTCGATGGTCCAGGTCAGGTCGTAGACCACCCTGAATTCGGCCGTGCAGGACGTGTCCTCGATCATCGGCATATCGATGTCGCCGCAGCCCGGGCTCCCGGTCCAGCCGACGAAACGCGATCCCGGCGCGGGGGTCGGCGTCAGGGTGACCAGTGCCGCCGGACCGTACGTTTCGGTGCAGTCGATGCCGCAGGCAATGCCAGCCGGCACGCTGGTGACGGTCCCGCTACCGGAACCGATCAACGACACCGTCAGCGTGTGCGGTTCGTCCTGCGTGACCGTCGCCTCGAACTCGACGTCGAGCGCGTCGGTCGGGGCCGGGTTGCCGGTAGGGGTGCCACCGTTCCACGTGTCGGTGCCGGACCGGACCACGTGAATCTGCACGGTGTGCGTCCCGCCGCCAATCTGGTCTGCCGTGTAGGCCGCGGTGCCGGTGCTCCAGTCCGACGGATCCGGCGGATTCATCGGCGCGCCGTCCAGCGTGACGTCGGCCCCGTCATCGCCGCGCAGGATGAGATTCAGCGTGGCGTTGGACGCCCCCTCGGGCAAGGCGAAGCTGAACTCGAACCACGCTTCATCGTCGCCGATGTCGGCCGTGGTCACCGTCTGTGAGGCGATGCCGCCCACCGTGTTGAACACCGTGCACGGCGAACCCGGCATCCCGCTGCCAACCACGGCTGGCGCGAGGGTGCCTGCCGGCGACAGGCGGTAGTGCACGAGCGGATCGGAGGCGCACGGCGCGCCCGGACGCCCCGCCCCGTCGGTGCCGCTGGCGATGAACCAGTGCCAGGGCTGGGCTCCCGTCGGCGTGGTGAAGTCGCCCAGGGTGCCCCACCAGGGGTCGATGTCGTTTGCCAGATCCGGCGTCAGGTTCGTCCCGGCTCCACCGGTCGACGCGATGGTCCAGATATCGGAGACCGCGCCGAGACCCTGTGGCTTGAACAACGCGATCCGCAGGCTGTTGGGCGACCACGCTGGCCCGTTCGAACCGTCGGGAGGCGTCAGCGGCGCGCCGACGGCAGGCGGGCCCAGCGGACCGGCCATGACCATGGTCTGTCCGAGAGCATCGGACACCCACGCGATGCGGCCGAGCGGGTTGTCGTAGGCAAAGCGCGCCCGCGACTCGTTCGACGGCAGCTGCGCCACCGGAAGCTCGGCACCGGCCGTCGGCTTGGTCCACAACTCGCTGAACGCCCCCGCGACGCGGCTGTAGAGGACCTGTGAACCGTCGGGCGCCCACGCCGGCCACAGTCGCGTCGCCCCGTCCGGCGGCAGGATCAGCGGAGGCAGGACCACGCCGAGGATCGTCTTGCCGGCAATGAACGCCGGCGTGCGATTGCCCGGGTCGCATCCCTGCCCCTGCACCAGTTCGCCGAACGTCGAGTACAAGACCATGTTGCTCGACGGGGCCCACGTGGGCATCTCGGCGAACGGGTCGAGCGGCGTCTCGGTGCCGGTCTCGAGGTCCTTCAGCATCACCGTCGGGCACCCGGCCGTCGTCCGCGTGAACGCCAGCCGACGCCCATCGGGCGACAGCGCCGGCTGCGTGTCGGCCACCTGGCCGAACGTCACCTGCTGGGCTCCCGATCCGTCGGGCAGCATCATCCAGATGTGCGATTCCCCTGCCTGTGAAGCGGCGCGGTCAGACGACCACAAGATCCGCTCGTGTGGCGGCCAGCAGACCCCTACGGTCACCGCGACGCTGCCGGTGTTGTCCCCCAGGATGTCCTGCCGATCGTCGGGCACGAAGAACAGCGACCCGTCCGCGTCGGCCGTCGTCACCCAGTCGGACCCGATGCGGATGGGCTGGCCTCCGGCGCCGATGCGACCCACCAGCGTCATGATGGGGATCCCGGGCAGCGGCACCACGCCCGCCGCGGCGATCTCCTGGGTGACGCGCCCGTTGGCGTCCACCTGCCCGGCCGAATCGCCCCACGGGCCACGCGCCGTGAAGTACAGCGTCTGCCCGGCCTGAACGGCGATGTTCGAATCCTGCCACCACTGGTTGGCGGCGACACTGACCTGGTAGTCGCGGCAGCCGGCGACACGCTGCGGCGGCAGATCGAACTGCGCGGTCACCTCCCGCGCC
This sequence comes from uncultured Vicinamibacterales bacterium, assembly GCA_964396055.1. Classification (GTDB taxonomy): domain Bacteria; phylum Acidobacteriota; class Vicinamibacteria; order Vicinamibacterales; family JAKQTR01; genus CAYJPV01. Next base: position 9,947 of record CAYNDV010000130.1, read on the forward strand.
TGGTCCATCGTGACGGTGCACTCGGCCCTGCCGGCGCACGCACCGCCCCAACCGGAGAACATGGAGCCCGTCGCAGCGGATGACAGCAGCGTCACCACGGTGTTGCCGTCGAAGGTCCCGGAGCACTCGGTCCCGCAGATGAGGTCGGGCAACCCACCTCCAGGCACGCCCACGACGGTGCCGGTCCCCGCCCCGAGCCTGGTCAGCGTGAGCGTGTACCGCACGGCCGTGAATGTCGCCTGCACGGACTTGGCGGCGTCCATCGTCACGACGCACGCGCCCGTGCCGGCGCAGCCGCCGCCAGACCAGCCCGTGAACGTGGCAAACGCGCCCGGGGTCGCCGTCAGCGTGACAACGGTACCCTGCTGGTAGTCTTCCGTGCAGTCGCCGGCACAGGCGATGCCCGGCGGGTTGGACGACACGCTGCCGGCCCCCGTGCCCGACAGCGACACCGTCAGCGTGTGGTTGATGGGTCCGAAGAGCGCCGTGACACCCTTGTCGGCGTCCATCGTGACCACACAGGCACCCGATCCGCTGCAGGCGCCGCCCCACTCGATGAATCGCGAATTGGGCAACGGCGACGGCGTCACGGTCAGGATCGTCCCGTAGTCGAACAACTGCGCGCAGGCGTTGTCGCAGGTGAAGCCGCCGGGGTTCGCGGTCACCGATCCGCCCACGGGTCCGGGGATCGCCGGATCCACCGCCAGCCCCAGCCTGAACTGCTGCAGCGCAAAAGTCGCCGTCACCATCTTTGCGGCGTCCATGGTGACGGAGCAGGCACCGGAACCACTGCACGCGCCGCCCCACTCAACGAAGGTCGATCCCACTGCCGCGACGGCCGTCAACTCGACCGTTTCGCCGACGGCGTAGTCTTCGGTGCAGTCCGCCCCGCAGGTGATGCCGGCCGGCAGGCTCGTGACGGTCCCCGAGCCCCCGCCGAGCTTCGCCACCGTCAGCGTGTAGCCGGCTGGCGCTGGCCCGAAGGTCGCCACCACGTTCTTGCCGGCATCCATCGTGAGCACGCACGCCCCGGTCCCGGAGCAGGCGCCGCTCCAGCCGAGGAACGCGTGGAGCCCCGTCGGGGTCGCGGTCAGCGTCACGACGGTGCCGTGGTCGTACTCGCCGGCGCAGACCGTGTCGCAGTAGCCGTTCCCGGGCATGATCGTCACGCTGCCCCACCCGCCCGGCAGCGCCGGCTCAACGGCGATACCCAGCCGGTGGCGCGCCACGTCGAAAGTCGCCACAACCGCCTTCGGGCCGTCCACCGCAAACGTGCACGCGCCTGTGCCCCCGCACGCACCCGACCAACCGGCGAAGACCGAACCCGGATCCGGTGTGGCCGTCAGCACGGGCGTCGATGCGGTGGCAAAGCTGGCGGTGCACGCCGTTCCGCAGTCGATGCCGCCCGGCGCGCTGGTCACCGTGCCCGATCCGGCCCCAGCCTTCGTGACCACCACCGGCTGCGTCGGCTCGAGGCGGTCGAATTGCGCGTTGACCGCTCTCAGGCGGTCCATCGTCACGACGCACGGCCCGATGCCCGTGCAGTCTCCGCTCCAGCCGAGGAACCGCCACATGTACGCCGGCGTGGCCACAAGCGTCACCACCGTCGCGTCGGCATAGTGCTCGCTGCAGTCAGTCCCGCAGGTGATGCCCGGAGGCGTGCTCGTCACGATGCCTTCGCCTGAGCGTCCGACGGCGAGCAGTTGCGTGGGTGGATCCTGGGACGCAGCGGCCGTCGCCGGCAGCGGAGACGCCCCGACAGAGGCCACGGCAGGCAGCAGGCAGAGCACGACGCCCAGGGCGACAAACGCGCGGCGGCGGAGAGTCATGGAAGCCTCCAGGGGGTCCGAACGCAGACAGGCCACCGGGCCGGCACGTACGACCGGTGCCGTCCCGGGAAACCCGGGATCCGTCGTGTGGGGGCCGATCAGGTCCTGACAGCTGGAACCGGCAGACAGCCCCGTTCGCGTGAACGTTGACCCGGCTGCTGACCCGGCGCGACTAAGCTGGAGTATCCGTTACGAGACACGCTGTGCCAGAAAGCGCCAGCATGTGGGGGGCGAGGTTCTTGGTCAGCAACCGATGTGCCGTCGTAGTCCAGCCGGACTGTGTGGGCCAAGTGCCTCAATCTTTGACACTTGCATCCGGTTGGCTCGGCAGGTGAGCCATGCCACCAGGGCGAGCCCCAACATTATCTGTGGGAGATCGTGGCCTGTGAGGGGGAGCCACGATTGGTCACGCGGGAAGAATCAGGCAGGATGCAGCAAGATAAATCATTTTTAATCAGTAATTTAGCTGCAACACAACTGTGTCGCGCCCTGCTCGGTAACTACCTGGCTACAAAATTAGTTGGTCCTCTCGAGCCGCATCTACATGGATCCGGGCTTCCACGCAGAATCGGGAGCACCGCTGTCATCAATAGAGATACAGCGTGACGCTCGGTCGAACGATCCTGTCCTCACACCATCGAGGGGTCGGGCATCTGGGGGGGCACCGCCTTCTTGCGGAAGAACACGGCCCCGAGCGCGCCGCCGGCCGTCGAGAAGATCGCCCCCAGGAACAGCATCATCACGAAACCCATGATGAACCCGAGCACGGCGACTTCCTGGTTGCCGATGTTGCCCAGCGCGTCGCGGACTTCGGGCGGCATCTCGCGGACCGACTCGAGGGCCCGTGACAGCGCCCGCTGCTGCACGGGGCCGAGCAGGATCGTCAGGGGCACCGAGACCACCCCGTACACCACGGCGCCAATCAGGCCGGCGAGCAGACCGGTGATCGCCCCGTCGCCGACCGAGATGGGGTCCTGCGAATTGGATTGCAGGACGTACGCCCCCAGCATGCCGCCGGTGACGAGCCACAGGCAGCAGCACAGGTTGAAGGCGCCGACGATGGGCAGGGCCGACAGGATGCCCATCGCCAGCCCGCCCCAGATCGCCGGCATCAGGTAGGACTTGCCTTGCATGGCAGCTCCAGCCTCCAGCCTCTAGCCTCTAGCCTCTAGCCTCTAG
>CAYNDV010000131.1:0-9356 GCA_964396055.1 uncultured Vicinamibacterales bacterium
TTCTCATAGGGTCCGGCGGCTCCGAAACTCATCCCGCCGGCGAACGACTCGCGCCGGACGACGTCCACCCGCACCACCTCGGCCGAGGCGGCCGAGGCGATCAGTCCTACCATGACGATTGCTGCGCCCGTTCGAATCATCGCCATCCCTCCGGCGTGCCACCCGCCACTCCTGCCAGGTTCAGCCCGTCGTCTCAGCGCTCCTGAGCCGGTCCCCGTCGCGTGCCCCAGTATCGCGCGAGCCCCATCCAGCAGTGCTCGAGCGGGACGGCAGCGCGGTACGCGTCGGCCGCGTCTCCTGCGCGCTCGGCGATGCGGGCGGCCACGCCTGCCGTGAAGCGGGCCTCGCTCGAGGACGCGTCGCCGGTGTCGTGCAGATCGCGGCTCACGCGTCCCCAGGCCTCGAGTTCGTCGCGCAGGAGATCCAGGTGCGCCGCCACGTCGGTCTTCAGCCCGAAGTGCGTCACGAACATCCCTGAGGGCTGCGCGGCCGCCAGCCGATCGAGACTGCCGCGCCACAGGGACAGGTCGATGTCCGGCGGCGGCGTGGGCGGCAGCACGTACGGCGCGGCGCCGATACGAATGCCGGCCACGTCGCCGGTACACGCGACGCCGGTCTGCCGGTCCAGATAGGTCACATGGTGCGAGGCATGTCCCGGCGTATAGGCCACGTCGATGCGGTAGCCGCCGAAGTCGAGCACCTCACCGCCCTGCAGCACGTGCAACTGCCCGGCCGGCACGGGCGCGAACTCGCCCCACAGCCGGTCCATGTCGGCGCCGTAGAGCCGGGTGGCGCTGGCGAGCAGCTTGCCGGGTTCGGCCATGTGCGGGGCGCCGCGCTGGTGCACGAACACCCGCAGCGACGGGCACTCGCGCGCCAGCGTCCCGCTCACGCCGGCGTGATCGAGGTGGATGTGCGTGAGCAGCAGCGCGGCCACATCCGTCCAGCGAATCCCGGCGGCCTCCAGCGCGGACCGCAACCGGCCGGCGCAGCTGCCGGGCCCCGGGTCGACCAGCAGCACGCCGTCCGGCGTCTCGATGACCCCGGTGGCGATGACGCCCGGGCGGCCGAGGAAGTGCAGATCGAGGCACCGCATGGAGGTGTGCAGGACGTCCATGACGCATATACTATCTGCGATGGCCGACGATCGACCCAAAACCGGGCGGACGATCCTCGAGAAGACCAGGACGCAGGCGATCGAGCCCGACCTCTACGCGGTCCTGCTGCTGAACGACGACTACACGACGATGGACTTCGTCGTGCAGGTGCTCGAGAGCGTCTTCAACAAGCAGCCGGCCGAGGCGTTCCGGATCATGATGCTGGTGCACACCACCGGTCAGGGCCTGTGCGGCACGTATCCCTTCGACGTCGCCGAAACCAAGGTCGCCACGGTGCACGCGCTGGCGGCCGAACACGGTTACCCGCTGCGAGCCGTCGTCGAGCCCGTCGCGGCCTGATCGCTGCGCGCTCAAGGCGTCGCGCGGTGCCGGCCCCGCCTGTATACTGATCTCATCCGGAAAGGACACGCCTGTGTTCAGTTCGTCGGTTGAGATGCTCCTGAATGTGACGTACCGGGAAGCCGTGTCCCGCCGCCACGCCCACCTGACGCTCGAGCACCTGCTCTACGTCATGGCCCACGACCTCGAGGGAGAGAAGATCCTCGTGGCGTGCGGCGTCGATCTGCCGCGCCTGCGCCGCGAGCTCGACACCTTCCTGCGCGAGCGGCTGGAACAGCTGCCGGTGGGGTCGGACAAGGAACCGGAGCAGACCCTGGCGTTCCGCCGCACGCTGCAGGCGGCGGTGCTCCACGTGCAGAGCGCCGGGCGCGAGGAAGTGCGCGCCGGCGACATCCTCGCGGCGGTGATGCAGCAGACCCGGTCGTTTGCCTCGACCCTGCTGGCCTCGCACGGCGTGTCGCGCCTGGACATCCTGAACTTCATCTCGCACGGCATCAGCAAGGTGCCCCAGGCGCCCCAGCCGTCCGATCAGCCCGGCCCGGGGCCCGAGCCGCCCGGAGGCGACGGCGAGGAACCGAACGCCGCCCCCGACCCCCTCGGCTCCTACGCGGTGAACCTCACCGAGCGCGCGCGGGCGGGCAAGCTCGATCCCCTTGTGGGCCGCGCCACCGAACTCAAGCGGACGATGGAGATCCTCTGCCGCCGGCGCAAGAACAACCCTGTCTTCGTCGGTGACGCGGGCGTCGGCAAGACCGCGCTCGCCGAGGGCCTGGCCCAGCGCCTGACCGAAGACGATGTGCCGGCCGTGCTGAAGGGCGCCGAGGTGTTCTCGCTCGACACGGCCGCGCTGCTGGCGGGCACGCGATTCCGCGGTGACTTCGAGGAGCGTTTCAAGGCGGTCATCGCGGCGTTGACGCGCCGGGACCTGCCGATCCTCTTCATCGACGAGATCCACGCGACGGTGGGGGCCGGCGCCACGACCGGCGGCACCCTCGACCTGGCCACGCTGATCAAGCCGGTGCTCACCTCGGGCGAGTTGCGGATCGTGGGTTCCACCACCTTCGAGGAGTACAAGCACATCGAGAAGGACCGGGCGCTCGCGCGGCGGCTGCAGAAGGTCGTCGTGGACGAACCCACCATCGACGAAACCGTGCAGATCCTCAAGGGGCTGCGCAGCCGGTACGAGACGCACCACGACGTCCGGTACACCGACGAGGCGCTGGACGTGGCGGCCCGCCTCGCCAAGCGCCACCTGCGCGACTACCGCCTGCCGGACAGCGCCATCGACATCATCGACGAGGCGGGGGCCCGTACGCGCATGCTGCCGCCGCCCGACGGCGAGTCGCCGGGCCCGCGGTCGGTCGCCGCCGACGACATCGAGGGCGTGGTGGCCCGCATGGCACGGATTCCCGAGAAACAGGCGAGCGCCTCGGACCGCGAGCGGCTGCGGACGCTCGAGGAGTCGCTGCAGCGCGTGGTGTTCGGCCAGCAGGAAGCCGTGAAACTGGTGGCCTCGGCGATCAAACGGTCGCGCGCCGGCCTCGGCCAGCCCGACCGGCCCGCGGGCTGCTTCCTCTTCACCGGGCCCACGGGCGTCGGCAAGACTGAACTGGCGAAGCAGCTGGCCCTGCACCTCGGCAACGAGTTCATCCGCTTCGACATGTCCGAGTACATGGAGAAGCACGCCGTGGCCCGCCTGATCGGCGCGCCACCCGGCTACGTCGGCTTCGAGCAGGGCGGGCTGCTGGTGGACGCCGTGCGCACGCACCCGTACGCCGTGGTGCTGATGGACGAGATCGAGAAGGCCCACCCGGACGTCTACAACATCCTGCTGCAGGTCATGGACCACGCGACGCTCACCGACAACACCGGGCGCAAGGCGGACTTCCGGCAGGCGATCGTAATCCTGACCTCGAACGCCGGGTCGCGGGAGATGAACGCGCCGGCGATCGGATTCGGCGGGGACGACCGGGGATCGCAGTCGAAGGTCGCCAGGCAGAAGGCGCGGTCCGCCGTCGAGCGCGTGTTCAGCCCGGAGTTCCGCAACCGGCTCGACGCGATCGTCAACTTCCAGGCGTTGTCGCCGGCGGTGATGGAGACCATCGTCGAGAAGTTCATCTTCCAGCTGGAGGCCCAGCTGCGCGAACGCCGCGTGGCCATCACCCTCGACGCCGATGCCCGCGCCTGGCTGGCCCGCAAGGGCTACGATCCCCTGTACGGCGCCCGGCCGCTGGCGCGCGTCGTCCAGACGGAGGTGCGGGATCGGCTGACGGATGAGATCCTGTTCGGGGCCCTGGAACACGGCGGCACCGTGCACATCGGCCTGGCCGGCGAGGGCCTGACCTTTGCCTGCGAGGCCACGCCGGCGCCGGCCGCGCCGGAGACCGTCTCCTGACCGCCGCGGCCTCCCGGCCACCCGCGGCCTGAACGTGGACCATGATCGAATCGGACCGAGACACCGCCGCGCCTGCGGGTGCCGGCGACACCAGTCACGCCGCGCCGGGTGTTCGCGTCGTCGATCGCCGCTGGTGGGCTCGTGCAGCCGCCGGCGACACGGCCGAGGACCGTGCGGCGCCCGCCTCCGACAAGCCGTTGTATGTCCAGGAACTGGAACAGCGGCTGGCGGCCAGGGACGAAGAACTGCGCGAGACCATTGCCCGCTACCGGGACGCGTCGGCCGAGTTCGACGCGATGCGCGCGCGGCTGCGGAAGGACGCGACGCGGGACGCCGAGCGCAGCCGCCGGCAGGTCCTGGCGGATTTGCTCGACGTGGTGGACAATCTCGATCGTGCCGTGGATGCCGCGCGGGCGGCCGGCACCGCCCCCACCCTGCTCCAGGGCGTGGAACTCGTGCGTGACCAGTTCCTGGCCAGGCTCGGGGCCCACAACGTGGCACGCTTCGTTTCGCTGCGCCAGAGGTTCGATCCGGCGCGCCACGAGGCGGCGACCATGGTGCCCGTGGAGGACCCGGCCCAGGACGGCATCGTCGTGGGCATCATCCGTGAAGGCTACGCCATCGGCGACGACGTCCTGCGGCCCGCGATCGTGGCCGTCGGGCAGATCGCCAGCGAAGGAGCAACGGCATGACGGCAACATCGTGCGTGGCGGGACTGACGCTCGGCCTGGTGCTCGTGGCCGGCGTGGGTCAGGTGGACGGACAGACCGCGGCCGGCCCCAGGGCGCGCGTGGACAAGGCGAAGTACGGCACGACCCAGGAGGGCGCGGTGATCGACCTGTACACTCTGACGAACACGAACGGCATGGTGGCCAAGGTGATCACCTACGGCGCCATCCTCACAGAACTGCACGTGCCCGACCGCGCGGGGAAGCTCGCTGACGTGGTCCTCGGCTTCCCGGCGCTCCCGCAGTACGAAGGCCCCCACCCGTACTTCGGCGCCACCATCGGCCGCGTGGGCAACCGGATCGCCAGGGGCCGGTTCACGCTCAACGGCAAGGAGTACACGCTCGCCACCAACAACGGGCCGAACCACCTGCACGGCGGCGTCAAGGGGTTCGACAAGCGCGTGTGGAAGGCCCAGACGGTGCCGGTGACCGGCGGGGCCGCCGTGAAGTTCACCTACGTGAGTCCGGATGGCGAAGAGGGCTACCCGGGCACGCTCACCGCCTCGGTCACCTACACCTTGACCAACCGGAACGAGCTGAAGCTGGACTACGTGGCCACCACCGACCAGCCGACGCCCGTCAACCTGACGCACCACAGCTACTTCAACCTGGCCGGGGAGGGCGTGGGGGACATCAAGGGCCACGAACTCACCCTGCTGGCCGACCGGTTCACGCCGGTGGATGGCGGGCTCATCCCGACGGGCGAGATCGCGCCGGTGAAGGGTACGGTCATGGACTTCACGCGGGCCACGCCGATCGGCGCCCGCATCGAGCAGGTGCCGGGCACGGCGCCGGCCGGGTACGACCACAACTTCGTGTTGAACAGCGGGGGCGGCGTGCTGGCGCTGGCGGCCACGGTCCGGGAACCGGACAGCGGCCGGATCATGGAGGTGCTCACCACCGAGCCCGGCCTCCAGTTCTATTCGGGCAACTTCCTGGACGGCACCATCAAGGGCAAGTCCGGCGTGGCCTACCAGAAGCACACCGGGTTCTGCCTCGAGACGCAGCACTTCCCGGATTCGGTAAACCGGCCGAACTTCCCGCCGACGATCCTGCAGCCGGACAAGACCTACAAGACGTCGACGGTGTATCGGTTCTCGGCGAGATAAGGCGGTTCACGGTTCAGAGTTCACGGTTCGCGGTTCACGGTTCAGGGTTCGGAAGGCAAACCCCGCACTGTGAACCCTGAACCGTGAACCCCTGGCCTCCAGCCTCTAGCCTCTAGCCTCTAGCCTCTAGTCTCTAGCCTCTAGCCTCTAGCCTCTAGCCTCTAGAAGGGCGAGAACCCGCTCTCCCCCATCTGATCCTCACGGACCATCTGGAAGAGGTTCTGCAGCGAGTCGTAGTGCTGCTTTTCCCAGTCCGCGAGGAACTGGTAGAACTCCTTCACTTCCTTGTCCGTGGCCTGCGTGGACGCCGAGGTGAAGTACTTGATGGCGTTGGTCTCGAGCGTCATGCCGATCGAAAGCACGGCCAGCTCGAACTGCGCCCCAGCCGCCTGCTCCCGGAACCGGCCCGTGAAGATCTGCGACGCCAGCGCGCGCGCCTCGGGGATGCGCGCATCGAACTGGAACGCCGCCGTCCCCTGCTCGTCGTAGTTCTTCGCCACGGACTTGAGGAACGCCTGGTGCTGGACCTCGTCCGACGCCAGCTTGGCGAACAACTCCTGCACCGCCGGTTTCGTGGCGCGTTCGGCGGTCATCGAATAGAACGTGTACCCGTCGGTTTCGATCTGGTACGCCTTGCCGACGATCTCCAGGATGGCGTCGCGTGTGCTCATGACCGCTCCTTCACTCTGACTACGCTGGCACCGACGCCAGGTGCTCCACCTGGTCGGCCAGTTCTTCGGCCGACATCACCATGCCGCCCACGCGCCCGTAGAACTCCACCGGGCGTTCGCCGGCGACCACCGCCCGCACGTCCTCCACCATCTGGCCCGTCGAGAGCTCGGCCACCAGCACGCGTTGCGCCCGGCGCGCCGCGGCCTTCAGGGCCTCAGCGGGATAGGGGTAGAGCGTGACCGGCCGGAACAGGCCCACCTTCAGGCCCTTCTCGCGCAGCGCATCAATCGAGGTCCGCGCGATGCGCGCCACGGTGCCGTAGGCGACGATGAGGACGTCGAGGTCCTCGTCCGCCCGGTACGTCTCGTGGCGCAGCTCCTGGCTCCACTCGCGGTACTTCGCCTGGAGGTTCCAGTTGTGCACCTCCAGTTCCTCCGCCTTGAGGTAGAGGGAATTGACGATGTTCGGCCCCCGCCCCACGGCTCCGGTGGTGGCCCAGGACTTGGCCGGCAGATCGTCGGGCTCGATGTGGCGCTTGAACTCGACGGGCTCCATCATCTGCCCGATCAGGCCGTCGCCCAGGATCATCACCGGGGTACGGTACTTGTCGGCGAGGTCGAAAGCCTCCATGGTGAGATCCGCCGCTTCCTGCACCGTGGAGGGCGCCAGCACCAGCACGCGGTAATCGCCGTGGCCGCCGCCCTTGGTGGCCTGCAGGTAGTCCGCCTGCGAGGGCAGGATGCCGCCCAGCCCCGGGCCGGCCCGCATGATGTTGACAATGACCACGGGCAGTTCGGCGCCCGCGATGTAGGACAGGCCTTCCATCATCAGGGAGATGCCGGGGCTCGACGACGACGTGAAGCAGCGGCAGCCGGCGCCGGCCGCGCCGTAGAGCATGTTCGACGCCGCCACTTCGCTCTCGGCCTGCACGAACGTGCCGCCCACCTGGGGCAGGCGGCCGGACATGTACTCGGGAATCTCGTTCTGCGGCGTGATCGGGTAGCCGAAAAACAGCCGGCAGCCGGCCTGGATGGCGGCCTCGCCGATCGCTTCGCACCCCTTCATCAGTTTCTTTGCCATGTTACGTCTCCGCCGTCACCGGGCCGTGGCGGCCTGGGCGCAGGCCTGCCCGAGTTCCATGCCCTTGGCCAGGCACGTGTGGTTGAGCTGCACGATCTTCGGCCGGCCCGCGAACGTCTCGGCCAGGACACCCTTCACCAGGTCCACGTCCACCAGGCCCGACGCGCCCAGCAGGGCGCCCAGGGCCACCATGTTCGCCGCCTTCGCGCTGCCGGCCTCAATCGCAATCTGGTTGGCCGGGACGAGCACGTTGACCAGGTCCGTCCGGACCGGCGCCCGGTTGATCAGGCTCGTATTGACGACGAGCAGGCCGCCGGGACGGACGATGGGCTCGAACTTGTCGATCGACTGCAGGTTCAGCACGATCGCGGCGTGGGGCCGCTGTGACACCGGCGAGCCCACCTGGCGGTCCGACAGCACGACCGTGCAGTTGCAGGTGCCGCCCCGCATCTCGGGCCCGTAGGCCGGCATCCACGTGACTTCCAGGCCGGCCTTCATCCCGGCGTAGGCCAGCAGCTTGCCGATGAGCAGGACGCCCTGCCCGCCGAATCCCGCGAGAATGACTTCGTTGTACATCGGTGCCTCCGGCCTCAGTGGGCCGCCTCCGGGATCTTGACGTCGCCCACCGGGAAGTACGGGAGCATGTGCTCCTCGAGCCAGTGGCACGCTTCATGGGGCTGCATGCCCCACCCGGTCGGACAGGTGGACACCACCTCGATCAACGAGAAGCAGACCTTGTCGAGCTGCAGCTTGAACGCCTTCCGGATGGCCTTCTTGGCGTTCATGATCGCCTTGGGTTCGTGCACCGAGACGCGCGCCAGATAGGCGGGCGTCCGCAGCGTGGCCAGCAGCTCGACGACCCGGATCGGGTACCCCGCCAGCGACACGTCGCGCCCCGTCGGGCACGTCGTGGCGATCTGCCCGGGCAGCGTCGTGGGCGCCATCTGGCCGCCCGTCATGCCGTAGATCGCGTTGTTGACGAAGATGACGGTGATCTTCTCGCCGCGGTTGGCCGCGTGCACCGTCTCGGCCATGCCGATCGACGCCAGGTCGCCGTCGCCCTGGTAGGTGAACACCGTCAGGTCGGGCCGCCCGCGCTTGATGCCCGTCGCGACGGCCATGGCCCGGCCGTGGGAGGCCTGCTGCATGTCGCAGTTGAAGAAGTCGTAGGCGAGCACCGAGCAGCCCACCGGCGCGACGCCCACCGTGTGCTCGCGGACGCCGAGTTCGGAAATGACTTCGCCGACCAGGCGGTGAATCACGCCGTGCGTGCATCCCGGGCAGTAGGTCGTCTGCCGCTCGGTGAGCCCGTCGGTCCGCACGGTGGTCTTGCCCTTGTTCTCGACCTGCACGGCCGTGTCGGGACAGACGAGCAGGCAGTACCGGCAGCCCGTGCAGTCGTCGACGCGGGGAATCTCGGGAAAGAAGTAGCCCTTCGCATTGATGTCGGACGACATCTCCAGGACATCCTCAGGGCAGGCGTGCACGCACAGCTCGCAGCCCTTGCAGCGGTCCTTGTCGATAATCGGAGTTGGCACAGCGTCTCCTCTCTAGACCAGACTCGACCGCCGGCGCGTACCCCCCACGCGCCAGCCGATCGGAGGGGTGATGTAACGGGTCATGGGCAGGACGGGAAGGTCCGCGCAGCGGCCATCGGCCGCCGCCGCCACGTCGGACAGAGCCGCCCAGAAACGGACCGGCAGCCCCGTGCGGGCCGCAACCTCGTCTGCCAGCCCGACACCTGCCTCCAGCGAATCGGGCGTGGTTTCGTCGATCAGGTGGGTATTCGAGACGAGCCCCGTGGCCGTCACACGCGCCGTGCGCTCGATCTCCCGGAGCATCCGGACGATGTCGTCCGGGGTTTCCGCGAACGGACGGTTGCCGTTGACGACGAACAGCACCTCGGCCACCTGCC
>CAYNDV010000131.1:9456-12896 GCA_964396055.1 uncultured Vicinamibacterales bacterium
GTTTCCGCGAACGGACGGTTGCCGTTGACGACGAACAGCACCTCGGCCACCTGCCGATCCGAGAGCCCCGGCACCGACCCGAGCACGCGGGCGCCCACATCGGCCCCGCCGACGTCGAGGATGACCTTGCGCCGGCCGGAGGCCGCCAGGCCCGCGCCGGCACGCGCCTCCGGCACCACGATCGGCAGGTCGGCGAACACCCGATCGTCCTGAGGCAGCAGCACGTGGATGCCCCGCGCGGCCATCTCGTCACGCACCAGCCGAGAACGGAAGTACGGTTTCACCAGGTCGAGGTCGATGAGCGTGACATCCCAGCCGCGCTCGCGCCAGCCGAAGGCGAGGTTGATTGCGATCTCGGACTTGCCCGCGCCGAAGTGGCCGACAAGCAGGGTCAGCGGCGTCGCGGGCACGTCGAAGACGGTCGTGCGATGGGGCATGGAATCGGCCATGACCAGCGATGGCGAGGGCTCGTTTCACCAGGCCTCGGATGGGAACGAAGCGGGCCTGGCAGGCTGCCCACTGTGGGCAACCCGGGGGGCATCCGCCAGCATACCACGAGCCCCCCGGAGGGTCCGCGAGCCGCAGCGGACCCCGCGCGGGCCACCGGAAATCCGACAGGCCCCGCGCACCATCACGCTGCGGTGCAAAAGGCACGCCGCAGGCACGCCGACCTCGTCAGCGCGCCTGGCCGGTCATCGGATGTGGATTCGCATTCGGGATTCTGGTGGTCTAGCCTCTTCACGACCGCGCTGGCGGATTCCCGGTAGACCGCGCGCAGCCGCTGCCGCGGCCCTCACTCCACCCCACGGCCCCCGTCGCGCACGATCTCGAACGGCTTGTCCAGGCGCGACAACATCTGTTCGTACCGTCGCTCGAGCGCCTCGAGTTCCGCCTGGTACGCCTCGTCGCCCAGGCTGCCCTGCTCGCGCCGCAGGTCGAGCGAACGGCGCTGGTTCTCGTACCACCGGTCGGGATCGAAGTTGTAGGTCACGCAGGCTCCTCCGGCTATCTGCCCGCCCTGTGCCGGTGCTATCCTACGGACGTGGAGTCCCACTGGCCCGCGCCCCGGCGTCCCGGCCTGTTCAACGGCGAGGCCATCGTCCTCTGGCGGCTGACCAGGCCTGAGCGGCGCCTCGTCTGCTTCGTCGTCGAGTGGCCCGACGGGTACTGGCTGGGCGTCGAGTGCAGCGCCGGCGAACTCCAGGTCAGCGAAACGCTCACCACCATGGGTGACGTGGTCAGCCACGCCGACGCGCTGCGGGCGCAGTTCCTCACCGAAGGCTGGACCGAAGCGTGATGCCGTAGTGCAGGCCTTCAGGCCTGCCCGTGATCCTGGCCTTCAGGTCTGCCCGCTACCCATCCAGCCCTGCCCGCTACCCATCCAGCCCTGCCGCCCGGAATACCACCCGGGCCAGCGACGAATAATCGTCGTCGCCCTGGCCGGTGGCCATCTGCGACGAGATGTATTGCTCCACGGCCGACGCCACGTGCCCCGGCACGCCCAGTTCGTGCAGCGTCTGCATCACGATGCCGAAGTCCTTGTGGTAGAGCTTCGTCTTGAAGCCGGGCACGTAGTTCCGGTTGAGGATCCGTTCCCCGTGGACCTCGAGCACCCGGCTGGCCGCGAACCCGCCCAACAGCGCCTCGCGCACCTTCGCCGGATCGATACCGGCCTTGCGCGCCATGGCGAACGCCTCGCTCACCGACGCCAGGGCGCCCCCGATGCAGATCTGGTTGCACGCCTTGCAGACCTGGCCGGCCCCCGCCTCCCCGATATGGACAATCCGATCGGGATTGCCCATGGCCTCCAGGATCGGCCGCACGCGGGCGAGCGCCGTCGCGTCGCCACCGACCATGATGGACAGCGTGCCGTTGATGGCCCCGATCTCCCCTCCGCTCACGGGCGCGTCGAGCATCTCGACGCCGAGGCGCTTCGCGTGCGCCGCGAACGCCCGCGCCGCCGCCGGGGCGATCGTGCTCATGTCGATCAGCACCGATCCGGGCCGGATTGTCTCGAACACGCCGTGCGTGCCCTCGAGGACCGCCCGTACGTCGGGCGAATCCGGCACCATCGTGATGACCACGTCGCTGCAGGCGGCCACCTCCGCCGGCGACCCCGCGCGAGCCGCCCCCGCGGCCACGACCGCATCGACGGGCGCCTGGCTGCGGCTGTGGACAGTGACGGCAAACCCCTGCTTCAGCAGGTTCAGCACCATGGGCCTGCCCATCAGGCCCAGGCCGATAAACCCCACACGGTCCGGCATGGCATACTCCCCTTGCGATGGCCGCGCGACGGGGCCTCCGGCCCTGCCGCGGCCGCCGCATTGTGTCACATCCGGCAGGCCACCCTCATCAGAACCGCGATCGGACCTTCCGGATCTGCCACGTGTTGCTCGTCTCGTTCAGCGTCGCGCCGCCCGGTCGCGGCGCGAGGGCGGCGCCTACCTCACGCAGCGACGCCAGCCCTCGCCGATCGCCCGCTGCGCGGCCGCCGCCTCGTCGCTGGCAATCATCACGACACCGGCCCGCACGAGGTCCACATACTCCGACCCGTCCCCGTCCGCCAGATACACATCGTCGAGCCGCGCGCCGGGACGTCCCAGCGTCCCGAAGATGGGTTCCACCCCGGCTGCCCGCAGCGCGGCGAAGGGCCTGCTCTGCGGGTCGCGGGTCCCCGTGAAGCCCAGCATGCGGTTGGGATCGATGACCGCCCGGGCCTCCTCGAGGCGTTGCGGCGTGTCGAGCGAGACCGAGATCATCAACCGCGGGTTGAGCCGGTGCACGGTGACCGCATCCTCGAGGGTGTAGGTGATCACCAGGACACGATCCACCATCCGGGCCGCCTGAACCGCCGACACCACGTCGGCAAAGCTGGTGGTGCGCTTGATGTCGAGTTCGAACCGGGCACCGGCGGCCCGGCCCCACTCGAGCGCCTCGCGCAGCGTGGGGACACGGTCGGCCAGCACGGTCCCGTCCGGGCGCGTGATCCGGAGCGAACGAATCTCAGCCCATGAACGGCCGCTGACGGGCCCTGTGCCCGTAGTCGTGCGGTCGAGCGTGTCGTCGTGCATGAGCACCAGCACGCCGTCCTTCGTCGTCGCGACGTCAATCTCGAGCCACGGCACTCCGGCCGCCAGGCTGGCCTGGAAACTCGACATCGCGTTCTCGGCAGCCGAGGAGCCGGCCTGGCCGCGGTGCGCCGCCACGACGCCGATCTGGTTCTCGCGCAGGCAATCCAGCTCGGCCGCCAGGTCGGGCGCCGCGGGTCGAGCCTTCGCCGCACACCCCGACATGAGCAGGACCGTCACGAGCAGGGCCGCCCGCCTCATGGCCTGTCCCACGCCCCACGTCCCATGACCCATGTCCCACGCCTCACGTCCCATGTCCCAGCCTCTAGCCTCTAGCCTCTAGCCTCTAGCCTCTAGCCTCTAGCCTCTAGC
>CAYNDV010000132.1:0-12872 GCA_964396055.1 uncultured Vicinamibacterales bacterium
GGCCGCGGCAAGTGGCTGGTGGCGGCCGGCGTCCTGCTGCCGGTGGCGTACTGGGCGGGGTATCTCCTTCTTCAGTAGGGTTCACGGTTCAGGGTTAGGAACGGCCGTTCGGCCGTTCGGCCGTTCGGCCGTTCGGCCGTTCGGCGGAGGGAGGCCGTTCGGCCCCACGCCCCACGCCCCACGCCCCACGCCCCACGCCCCACGCCCCACGCCCCACGCCCCTAGCCCCTGGCCCCGGCCATCGTGAGTGCCATCACCGCCTTGCAGGTGTGGAGCCGGTTCTCGGCCTCCGGGAACACGCGCGACTGCGGGCCGTCGATCACGGCGTCGGTGACCTCGTTGTTGCGGTCCGCCGGCAGGCAGTGCATGTAGATGGCCTTCTTCTTCGCCAGCTTCATGCGCCGCTCGTCGCAGATCCAGTGGCGGTACTGCTTTGACAGCTCCAGGGCCTCCTGCGGCTTGTGGAACAACTCCTCGATCCCCCAGGACTTGGCGTAGATGATGTCGGCGTCCCGGCACGCCTCGTCCATGTCGTGGGTGACCTCGAAGGAGGTGCCGTGCGCCTTCGCCATCTGCTGCGCGAAGGCCATCGGCTCCTTCATGAGCTTCCACTCGGGCGGGTGGGCCAGCACCACGTCGAGGCCGAAGCGCGGCATGAGCGTGATGAGGCCCTGGGGCACCGACATGGGCTTGGCATAGCTCGGCGCGTAGGCCCAGGTGACGGCGATCTTGCGGCCCTTCAGGTTCCGGCCGAACTCCTCGCGGATGGTCATCAGGTCGGCCAGCGTCTGGAACGGGTGGTCGATGTCGCACTGCATGTTGAACACGGGCACGGTGGCGTGCTCGGCCACCTCGCGCATGTAGCTGTTGCCTTCGCCGGGCACCAGATCGTGGCGGATCGCGATGGCGTGCCCGTAGCTCGACAGGATGATCCCCATGTCCCGCGGCGACTCGCCGTGGGCCACCTGAGAGGTTTCGGCCGAGATGAAGTGCGCGTGCGCGCCCAGTTGCGTCGCGCCGGCCTCGAACGAGTTGCGCGTGCGCGTGGACTTGTCGAAGAAGAACAGGAACACCGTCTGGTCGGGCAGGTAGCGCGTCGGCTTCCCGGCGCGGAACGCCTTCTTCAGGTCGGTGGACGTCTTCAGCAGCAGATCGATCTCTTTGTCGGACCAGTCGCGGGTTTCGATGTAGTCCTTGCCGCGGACCGTGTTCGGAAGCTTCGGAAGGGTAGGCATGGGAACCTCACTGGGGCATGGGACATGGGGGTTCACGGTTCGCGGTTCACGGTTTCAGGTTCCAGGCGTCAACCCCGAACCGTGAACCCTGAACCGCAAACCCCCTGGTCTCCAGTGTAAACCCCCGGAAACGCCGCGTACCAGGCCATCGCCTTGACGAGTTGCTCCACGGGAATCTGTTCGGACGCCATGTGGGCGTGAATCTCGTTGCCGGGTCCGAACCCGATGCACGGGATGCCATGGCGGCCCATGACGGCCACCCCGTTCGTGCTGAACACCCAGCGCCCGACAACGGGTGCCTCGCCAAAGAGCGCCTCGTAGGTGCCGACGCCGGCCGTCAGCAGGGGATGGCCCTCGGGCAGCAGCCACGTGGGGTAGTACTTCTGTGTGGGATACGTGAGGCCCTTCCAGCTGGGCACCGCGTAGTCGAGCACCACCACCGTCGCCCCGGCGGCCTTGACGCTGGGCAGGCCCTCGATCTCGCGCACCGCCGACTCGATCGTGTCGGTGGCCGCCAGCCGCCGGTCGAGGTGAATGGTGGCCGAGTCGGCCACGGCGCAGAGCGACGGGGAGGTGGACCGGATCTCCGCGATGGTGACGGTGCCCTTGCCCAGGAAGGGCTCGCCGCCCAGCCGCGCGTTGAGCCGTTCGATGTCGGCGATGATGGGCGCCATCTTGTAGACCGCGTTCTCCCCGCGTTCCGGCGCTGAGCCGTGGCACGAGATGCCGCGGGTCCGCACCTCGATCTCCATGCGGCCGCGGTGGCCGCGGTACACACCCAGGTTCGTGGGCTCGGTGATGACCACGGCCTCGGGCCGGATGTCGGTTTCGTTGAGGATGTACTGCCAGCACAGGCCGTCGCAGTCCTCCTCCTGCACGCTGCCGACCACCCACAGGGTGAATCCCGCGTCGAGGCCCAGTTCCCTGATGAGTCGCCCGCCGTACACGATGGACGCGAGGGCGCCCTTCATGTCGCACGCGCCCCGGCCGTAGATGATGCCGTCGCGCTCGTCGCCGCGAAACGGATCCACGGTCCAGTTGGCCGCGTTGCCCACGTCCACGGTGTCCACGTGCGCGTCGAAGGCCAGCACGCGGGGACCCGATCCGACCCGGCCCAGCACGTTGCCCATGCCGTCGATGCGCACCTCGTCGTAGCCGCCGGCCTCCATCTCGCGGGCAACGCGCCGGATGACGTCGCCTTCCTGCGAGCTGACCGACCGGATCGCGATGAGGTCCCGCAGAAACCCTGCGACGTTGCGTTCATGCGCCGCCGCGGCGACTCGAATCCTCTGCGCGTCCATCACGTCACACCTCCAGGCCGACGGCCTTCATCAGCGCCAGGGCGTTGCTCCTGGTCACCACGCCGGGCCGGCAGCGGTAGTCGAAGATCATGCGCCCGTCCTCGAGGTGATCCTCGAAGTGGACGTTGGCCACGCCAGGCGCCAGCACGTCGGCAATCCGGGCGAGCGCCAGGTCGTGGGTGGTCACGAGGCCGATGGCGTTGCGCGCCACCAGGCCCCGCAGCACCGCTTCCGCGCCCACGCGCCGATCGTGGGAATTGGTGCCGGCCAGCATCTCGTCGAGCAGGAAGAGCAGGGGCGGCGACGCCGGCGCCAGGTCCACGATGCGCCGCAGGCGCGTGATCTCGGCGTAGAACCGCGACCGGCCGTCCAGCAGCGAGTCCTGGATCCGCAGGGAGGCCCCGACGGCGAGCGGCGTCAGCGTGAGCGCCTCGGCGCGCACCGGCGCCCCCGCGAGGGCCAGCACCACGTTGACGCCCACCGTGCGCAGCAGCGTGCTCTTGCCCGACATGTTCGAGCCGCTCACCACCAGGGCGTGCGGGCCACCGGGGCCGCGCCCCGACCCCGCCAGGCGCACGTCGTTGCGCACGTTGGTCCCAGGCGTGATGAACGGGTGGCCCAGGCCGCGGCCGTCCAGCAGCGGGCCGTCACCCGTGTCGATCACCTCGGGATACACATCGTCCGGGTGTTCCCAGGCGTAGCCGGCCAGCGACGACAGCGCCTCGATCTCGCCCACGGCATCGAGCCAGGCCGGCACGGCCGGTCCCACCCGGGCGCGCCACGCCTCGATGGCGTACGCGCATTGCGTGGCCCAGAGCAGGGCGTAGGAGAGTGGCAGGAAGAGCTGGTTGCGGCGCGCGTCGAGCACGCTGATGAGGCGGCACAACGCCGCAATCTGCCGGGAGGGTGGCAGGCCCGCCGCGTCGAGGCGGGTCCGCAGGGCCGCAAGCCTGGGGCTGCTGAACGACTCCTGCTCGAGGCGCGCCAGCACCTGCGAAAGGCGTGTCAGCTCGTCGCCGGCGGCGTCCACGTGCGCCAGCACCCGCCGGACTCGCCTCACGTGCCACCCGCCGAACGCCAGTCCCGCCGCGCCGGCGAGGCCCGCAGGCACGGGACCCGCCGCACCAGCCCCCCACACGCCCACCGCCGCGATCGTAACGGCGACCAGGGCCGCGGCGGCCACACGCGGTACGGGGCCGGCCAGCAGGACGGGGGCCGTGGCCCACGCGCTGATGGCCGCCGGGTGCACGGCGTCCCGGAGATCGCGGCCCAGCAGCGAGAGGTCCTCGCGCAGATCCAGGCGCGGGGCCAGTTCCTGCACCGCACGCTGCCGTGCGCGCACCTCGTCGGGCGTGGCCGGCGCCGTCAGCCAGGCGGCCAGCGTCTTCTCGCCGGCGTCGGTGCCGGCCAGGCACAGCAGCTCGAAGAGCGAGCCCCGGCCGAACAGATCGAGATCGGCGGCGTAGAGGTGATCGTCCTGCCGGAAGCGGTCCCCCGAGGTGCCCTTGTCCGCCCACTCGTACGACAGGCGGGCGAGCCCCCGCGTGTAGAAGTCAGCGGCCCGGCGCAATCGCTTCAGTTGCCGGATGACGCGTTCGTGGACGATGACGAGCCCGAGGAAGACGGCCACGGGGGCCGCGAGCCACCACGGCGACATCCGCCCGGCGCCCCAGGCCTGCCAGCCGATGAGGACGGCGGCCCCGGTGGTGGCCGCCCGGGCCCAGGCCACCCGCCGGTCCCAGGCGTCGAAGCGCGCCGCCGCGGCCTGCCGCTCGGCCAGGCGGGCGTCGTACGCGGCTCGCGGCGAGGTCGGCACATCGGCACCCATCAGCGGTGGCGCACGGCGCGGGCTGCCGGCGAGTCGGTCATCGGCAGGCTGAACCGACGCAGGCCGTCGAAGCGGTGCAAGGCGGACGCCACCGCCGGGGCCGTCGGCACCAGGCCGATCTCGCCCACGCCCTTCGCGCCGAACGGGCCCTCGGGGTCGTTCGACTCGACGAGGATGACCTCCAGGGCGGGCATGTCGCGGGCGCGCAGCAGGCCGAGGTCGCGCAGGCGCGAGGACACCGGGACGCCGTGCTCGAGCGGCAGGTCTTCCGTGAGGGCGTAGCCCAGGCCCATGTGGATGGCCCCCTCGATCTGGCCTTCCACCAGGTGGCGGTTGATGATCCGGCCGACGTCGTGGGCGGCGACGACCCGCTGCAGGCGGCCGCGATCGTCGAGGATGCACACCTGGGTGGCGAAGCCGAAGGTGAGGTGCGTGCGCGGGTTCGGCACGTCCGCGTCGATCGCCGTGGTCTTGTCCACGAGGTACTCGCCGACGTAGGTCCGGCCGGCCAGATCGGCGCGCGTGAGGCCGCGGGCGAGATCCGCGCGCACCTGTTCGCCGGCGCGCCGGGCCGCCTGCCCGCCCAGCACCGTGGCCCGCGAGGCCGTCGTCATGCCGCACGGCGTGGGCCGCGACGTGTCGACGACCACGCGGATGTCCTGCGCCGCGAGGCCGGCCGCGTCGCAGAAACACTGGATCATGGCGGTGTAGAACCCCTGGCCCATCTCCGTGAAGCCCGAGTGCAGGGTGAGGCGTCCGTCGCGCTCGAACTCGGCCACCACCTGGCCGCCCTCGGGCACGCCGTTGCCGATGCCGACGTTCTTGATGCCGCACGCGATGCCGGCGTACTGCGCGCCCCGATACGCGTCCTTCACCGCCAGCAGGGTCTGCTTGAGGCCGACGCCGCCGTCGAGGACCTGGCCCGTGCAGAACGTGTCGCCGGTGTCGAGCGCGTTGCGCCACCGGATGTCCCAGGCGTCCACCCCGGCCCGCTCGGCCAGGATGTCCAGCATGCCCTCGATGGCGAAGGCGGCCTGGTTGGCGCCGAACCCGCGCATCGCGCCGCACGGCAGGTTGTTCGTGTAGACGGCGAGGGCCTCGACGTCCACCGCCGGCACCTTGTAGGGGCCGCAGGCGTGGCCCGCAGCGCGTTCGAGCACTTTCGTGCCCACGGACGCGAAGGCGCCCTTGTCACCGATCATCCGTGCCCGCACGGCGGTCAACCGGCCCTCCGCATCGCACCCCACCGTGTAGGTCATCGTCACCGGGTGGCGTTTCGGGTGGAGGCGGATGCTCTCCTCGCGCGTCAGCGTGGCCTTGACCGGACGGCCCGTCAGCCAGGCCATCAGGGCGACCTGCCCCTGGATGCTGAGGTCCTCCTTGCCGCCGAACGCGCCGCCGTTCGACACGAGCGTCACCTGCACGTCTGCCTCGGGCACACCGAGGATCGAGGCAATCTGCCGCCGGTCGTCGAACACGCCCTGGCCCTGCGAGAAGACCTCGAGGACAGGGGCGTGGGACGTGGTCCGCGGGTCGCGTGGCGCGGGAACGGCCAGGCACGATTCGGGCTCCAGGAAGGCGTGCTCGATGCGCTGGGTGGTGAAGGTGCGCGTCTCGACGAACGCGGACGCGGCCAACGCCGCGTCGACATCGCCTCGCGCGATCACGGACCGCGACAGCAGGTTGTCGTGATCGGCGTGCACGCGCGGGGCGCCGGGCGCCAGGGCGGCCTCGGGCGAGTACACGCCCGGGAGTTCGTCGTACTCCAGGCCCACGAGCGCCGCGGCCTGCCGGGCGTGGGCCTCGGTGTCGGCCACGACCGCCGCGATCACGTCGCCGATGCAGTGCGTGGTCTCGCCCTCGGCGACGAAGATCGGCCAGTCCCGGTAGAGCAGGCCCTGCCACCGCTCCCCGGGCACGTCGGCGGCCGTCACGACGCGGGCCACGCCGGGGGCCGCCGCGGCCGCGGCGGTGTGGATGCGGCGCACACTGATGCGGGGGCGCGGCGAGAACACGAAGGCCCCGATGAGCAGGCCCGGCGCGGTCATGTCGTCGATGAACGGCCGATCACCGAGCGCGAGCGCCTCGGCATCCTGCTTCGGCAGGCTGGTGCCGATCCGCCCGCTCAGGTCCAGCTCGGGCAGGGGCTCGCCCTGCAGCGCGCGCGCCGCCAGGTCGATGGCATCGATGATCTTCACGTATCCGGTACACCGGCAGACGTGGTTGTTGAGCGCCTCGGCAATCTCCGCCCGGGTCGGACGCGGATGGCGGGCGAGCAGGTGTGTCGCGGCCACGACGATCCCGGGAATGCAGAAGCCGCACTGCAGGCCGCCCGTGGCGGCGAAGGCGTGGGCGAAGACGTGGCGCTCGTGCGGGTCGAGGCCCTCGAGGGTGACGACGACGGCGCCGGCGGCGTTGCGCGCGGGCACCACGCAGGACGACAGCGCCCGGCCGTTGACCAGCACGGTGCACGCGCCGCACGATCCCTGTGGCGCGCAGCCGTTCTTCGGCGAGATCAGGCCCGCCTGGCCGCGCAGCACCGTCATCAGCGACGTGCCCGCGTCGATCTCGGCCGTGAACGGCGCGCCGTTCAGCGTGAAGGTGACTGTGTCAGCCATGCGTGGCGATCCGGAAGCCCGCTGCGCCCTCGTGTCCTGCGGCTCGCGTCAGCCCGCCGCCGGGGCGGGCGCCGCGAGCACACTCACGAAGTTTACACGCTCCTCGCGCAGCAGGGCAGTCAGCAGCAGTTGCAGCGTGACGGCAGGGGCCAGCGACACGCGGCACCTTGCCCCGTGTCGGAGCGCTGCCGCGACCGGTTGGTGGGTGGCCCGGTCCAGCGACGCCGTGACGCAGCCAGCCTCGAAGACGTCGTGGGCGGCCGACACGTCCCGCGTCAGCGCGCACTCGCCCGCGTCAACGAAGCGCCCGTGCAGCGTGAGGCAGGTGCCGCGCCGTTCGACCACGAACCCCGGCAGCGGGGCGGCCTGGCGGAAGGCGGACATCGACAGGAAGAACCGCGGCTTTTCGGCGAACGGGCCGCCGTCCTCCGGGCAGAACACGTCGCAGTTGCCGCAGGCGTTGCACGCGTCCGCCACCAGGGCGATCTGCGTCGGCTTCAGGGCCCGGTAGAGCAGCCGCTCCGTCTCGCGCCAGTTGTTCCCGTCCACCTCGATGACCGGCACCTCACCGACAAACGGGTCCACCTCGATCTCGAAGAGCGCGTCGTTCGGGCACACGGGGATACACTTGCTGCACGACAGGCAGTCCCACAGCCACAGGTGCGTGCCCAGCTTGCGCGGCTTGCGCAGCGCGGCGGCGCGGTAGCGCGGATCGGTGAGGGCCAGATCCAGCAGGTGGCGCAGGTTGGCGGCGCCCGGCGCGCCGTCGTGCCCGCGGGCCCGGGCGGTGTGGACGACGAAGTCGCGCAGGGTGCGGGCCTTCACGGCCCGCATCCGGCCTTCGAGGTTCTGAAAGTACCGCGCCAGGCGCGTGTACCCGCCGGTGCGCAGCAGGTCCGTGCACATGGTGACGGGCACGAGCCCGGCCGCCACGCAGTCGGCCACGTTGTGCGCGTCGACGCCGGCCGAGAACGAGATGAGCAGGTCGTCGCCGAACGATTCGCGCCACTGCAGGGCCAGGGCCGCGTGCAGCGCGTGCAGGGGCTGGCCCGAGAGATACTGCACGTGTTCTTTCAGGTACGTGCCCCGGTTCAGCACTTCGAGCGTGTTGCCGCACTTCACCCCGACGTCCACGCCACGTCGCTGCGCCAGGGCACGCAGGCGACGCACCATCGCGGCGGCGTCGTCGAAGCCCAGGGCACGGTCGTAACACGCGGGGTTGACCTCGATGTCCTCGTAGCCGAGCGTCCCATGCAGGATGCCTTCCACGCGTGCGCGTCCCAGCATCGGCGGATTCAGCTTGATGACGGTGTGAAACCCCAGATCGCCCGCGAGGAACTCGACGATCCGCTCGATCTCCTCCGGCGGCGTGCCGTGGAAGGTCGACAGGGTGACGCCCGCGGCGATCCGTGTGCTGAAGGGCAGGTCGCGGATGCCACCCATGTCGCGGGGGATCTCGCCGCGCAGGTCTTCGACGAGGGCCGAGGCGTCGCGCATCGTCTCGAGCCAGCGCACCACGGGCGCGCTCGTGATCCCGGCCAGGTCGTACCCGACGCTGATGTCGAACAACACCGCGTCGGCGCCACCGGCGCCGCTTCGGGGACCGGCGGCGTCGTCGCCGACCAGGGCGCGCACCGCGTCGATCAGCATCGATGCCTTGACGTACTCCCGCAACGAGTCCTCGAGCCGCAGTTCCTGCGACCACTCGGTGTTGTAGCCCACCGTGGCCATGTCGATGCAGGGCCGCGAGAGCTGCAGGCGGTCGTTGGCCTGGATCGTCTTCAGTTCGAAGACGCGGGCACCGCCCAGCCAGCCAAGGACCATGTTCTGGGCCAGTTGCGTGTGCGGCCCGGCGGCCGGCCCGATCGGATTGGCCGCCCGGCCGCCGCCGCAGTCGGCCGACAGGTCGAGGTCGGGGGAGGCCCGCCAGAACCTCGACGCGGGCAGGTCGAAGATCGCCCGGCGCCGGGTCCACTCGGTGTGGGCCCGACGGAGCAGGACGCCGAGCGGAATGGGGACCAGTTCAGCCACGCATGCGGGCCCAGATGCCGGCAGCCTCGCAGCGGGCGTGCCGGGCCACGTCGGCGAGATCGAGGCCCGGGATCTGCCCGTCGCGCAGCACCCATCGGCCGCCGACCATCACGCGCTCGACCATCGAGGTGCGCAGGCCGAAGAGTGCGTGCCACTCGGCGTTGCGGGCGTCGATGGGCGTCGGCGGCAGGTAGCCGCACACGACGATGTCGGCCGCAGCCCCCTTCTCGAGCGTGCCGATGGTACGGCCGAAGATCGACGAGACGAGCTGCTGGCCGCCGCCGAGCAGCCGGAAGACGCGGAAGTCGCCCGAGGGCCCGAGCCGCTCGCGCATGCGGAAGTGCGCCATGCGCGCCTCGGCCCACATGTCGGCCGGCCAGCCGTCGGTGCCCAGCGCCGCGCGCGGGCCCCAGGCCTGGACCGCGGCGTGGCCGACGCCGTTGTTCATGTTCGACCGCGGGTTGTGGACCAGCCAGGCGCCGGCGCGCTTGACGCGGTCGAGGTCCTTCGGCGTCAGGTGCACGCCGTGTGCCAGCACCGCGCGGTCGTTCAGCAGCCGGAACCGCGCGAGCCGGTCCAGGATGCCGCAGCCATGCGCCCGCGCCGTACGCGCCACATCGTCGGCTGCTTCGGCCACGTGGATGTGGAGGCCGCTGCGGTGCACGCGCACCAGGTCGGCCAGCGCCCCGAGCGCCGTGTCGCCCAGCGTGAAGGAGGCGTGCGCCCCCACCAGGCCGCGCACCTGCGGGTCCTCGCGCGACGCGGACAGGAACCGGTCGTTCTCGGCGAGGCCTGCGTCCCGGCGCCGCGCGCCGCCGCGCTCGGTCACTTCGTAGCAGAGCACGCCCCGCACGCCGACGGCCCGGAAGGCGTCACGGATGACGTCCAGCGACCCGGGGATCGCATTGGGCGACGCGTGGTGGTCGACGATCGTCGTGGTGCCGCACCGGATGGCCTGGATCGCGCCCACCAGCGCGCTGTAGTAGATGGACTCCTGGTCCAGCGCCGCGTCGAGTTTCCACCAGACACGCCCGAGGACCTCGGGGAAGGACCGCGGCGCCGGGCGCGGCGCCGGCATGCCCCGCGCCAGGGCCGAGTACATGTGCGTGTGCGCGCACACCAGGCCTGGCAGGATGAGCTTCCCGGTGCAGTCCTCGACGGTTTCGCCAGCCTTCGGCTTCAGCCTCGCCCCGCGCCCGACGATCCGATCGCCCTCGATGCGCAGATCGGCGCGGCTCAGGCCGGAGGGGTGCAGGCGCAGCAGGTACCCACCCTTCAGCAGCATCGCTCAGCCTCCACCACCGCCTCGACGTCGTCGATGGCCGGCCGGACGTCGTGAGGCCGTCCGGCCGCCGTGCCGGCCGTCCTGATGTCCTTCAGCCCGTTGCCCGTCACGACCACCACCACGCGCGCGTCGGGCGGCACCAGGCCGTCGGCGACGGCCCGCTTCAGCCCGGCCACGCCGGCCACGCCTGCCGGTTCCCCGAACACGCCGGCCAGTCGGGCGGTGGCCCGCATGGCCTCGAGGATCTCATCGTCGCCGATGGCGGCCATGGTCCCGCGCGAGGCCCGGATCCAGGCCAGGGCCCGGCGCCAGTTGCGCGGCGTGCCCACCGCGATGCTGTCGGCAATCGTCTCGGCGCCGGACGGCACCAGGTCGGCTTTGTCCCGGAACGCGCGCACGATCGGTGATGCGCCCGCGGCCTGCACCCCCAGCAGCCGGGGCATCGAGGCCGAGAGGCCGAGGCGCTTGAATTCGTGGAGGCCCTTGCCGATGCCGCCGATCGTGCAGCCGTCGCCCACCGATACCACCACCCAGTCGGGCAGGGCCCCCCCGGACAGCCAGCCTGCGCTGGAGAACTGCTCGGCGATCTCCAGGCCCGCGGTCTTCTTGCCTTCGACCAGGAACGGGTTGGTGCCGCTGTTGCGGTTGTACCAATGGAACCGCTCGCACGAGGCCCGGCACAGCTCGAAGGCCTGCTCGTACGTGCCCCTCACGCGGAACACCGTGGCGCCGAAGATGAGCAACTGCGTCACCTTGGGCTCGGGCGCGCGCTCGGGCACGAAGATTCGCGCGCGCAGCCCGACCGCGGCGGCCATGCCCGCCAGCGACGACGCCGCGTTGCCGGTGGACGCGCACGCGATCGTGTCGTAGCCGAATTCGAGCGCCTTGAGCACGCCGACGGAACTGGCGCGGTCCTTGAACGACGCCGTCGGGTTGCGCCCGTCGTCCTTGACGAACAGCCGGGCCACGCCGGCCCAGGCGGCCAGGCGCGGCGCTTCATGAACGGGCGTCCAGCCCACGTGCAGGGGCGGCAGCGTCACGTCCGGCCGGACGGGCATCAGCTCGCGGTACCGCCAGTGGTCGAGCGGCCGCGCGGCCAGGGCCTCGCGGGTGAGGCCGGAGCGGACCGTGTCGTAGTCGTACCGCACGTCGAGGATGCCCTGCGGGCCGCAGGCCGTGCACGTCTGCAGGTCCCCGGGCGGATAACTGCGGCCGCACGCCACGCAGACGAGGTCGGTCATGCGCATAGGATACCCGACTGGGGCGTGGGACGTGGGACGTGGGACGTGGGGCGTGGGGCGTGGGGGCTTCTAGAGTTGTCAGAAGCAAGAAGCAAGAAGCAAGGAGGGAACACGCGGTCACGCCGAACGGCCCGTCATCAGCCTTGCCGCTGCCCCGCGGCGGCGGCCCGCTGCCTGCGCGCCGGCGGCCGTCGGCTGCAGGTTGTGCAGCCGGACACGCCCGCCGTCCTATACTGGGCGTCTATGCCCTGCCTGTTCCTGGCGGCCGTCGTGGCGGCCGCGACCGCGGATGGACCTGCCGTGCATCGCGGCGTCGACAACAACGTCACCGTGAAGCCGCCGCGCCTGGAGCAGCAGGTGGTGGTGGACGGCGTGCTGGACGAAACGCCGTGGGGGCAGGCGTCGCAGTTGACCGCCTTTTCGCAGTACGCGCCGGCGGACGGCCGCCCGGCCGAGCAGGAGACGACGGTGCTGGTGTGGTATTCGCCGTCGGCCCTCCACCTCGGCATCCGGGCCGTGGCGGCGCCTGGCACGGTGCGCGCCACCTTGTCGAGCCGCGACCGCATCGACACCGACGACCAGATCCAGATCTTCCTGAGCCCCTTCAACGACGGCCGTCAGGCGCTCATGTTCGCCGTCAATCCCCTGGGTGTGCAGGCCGATGGCGCCCTGGTGGAGGGTACGCGCGCCACGGGCAGCACCTTCAGCGGCCTGGCCACCGGCCGGGAGGCGCCCGACCTCAACCCGGACTTCGTCTTCGACTCCAAGGGGCGCCTCACCGACACGGGCTTCGAGATCGAGGTGCGCATCCCCTTCAAGAGCGTCCGCTCACCGTCGGCGAAGACGCAGGACTGGGGCATCCAGGTGGTGCGCGTGCTCAAGGCGTCCGGGTACGAGGACACGTGGACGCCCGCCCGGCGGGCGGCGAGTTCGTTCCTGGCGCAGTCCGGCACGCTGGCGGGTCTCACGGACCTCTGGCGCGGTCTCGTCCTCGATCTCACGCCCATTGCCACGGGGCACGCGGACGGGGCGCCTGACGGTTCCGGCTGGAACTACGGAGACAAGACGGCGGAGTTCGGCGGCAACATCCGGTGGGGGTTGACACCCAATCTCACGCTCAACGGCACGATCAACCCCGACTTCGCCGAGGTGGAGGCCGACGCCAGCCAGTTCGTGTTCGATCCGCGCCAGGCGCTGTACTACGCGGAGAAACGGCCGTTCTTCCTGGACGGCATCGAGCAGTTCTCCACGCCCAACCAGCTCGTGTATACGCGGCGGATCGTCGCGCCCCTGGGGGCGGCGAAGCTGAACGGCAAGATCGGCGGCACCAACG
>CAYNDV010000133.1:0-12729 GCA_964396055.1 uncultured Vicinamibacterales bacterium
GCACGCCCAGGTGCGCCAGGTGCAGCCGCGCCACCTCTTCGTCGAGGTGCTTCGGCAGCATGTAGACCTTCTTCTCGTACTTGGCCTTGTTGGCGTGGAGTTCCAGCTGCGCCAGCACCTGGTTGGTGAACGACGCCGACATCACGAAGCTCGGATGGCCCGTCGCGCAACCCAGGTTCAGCAGCCGCCCCTCGGCCAGGATCATGACGCTGTGGCCGTCCGGGAAGCGCCACTCGTCGTACTGCGGCTTGATGTTGATGCGCTGGATGCCCGGCCATGCCTTCAGGCCGGCCATGTCGATCTCGTTGTCGAAGTGGCCGATGTTGCCGAGGATGGCCTTGTCCTTCATCCGGCTCATGTGCTCGGCCGTCACGACGTTGTAGTTGCCCGTCGCCGTGATGACGATGTCGGCCTTGCCGATGACGTCTTCGAGGGTCGCCACCTCGTAGCCTTCCATCGCCGCCTGCAGCGCGCAGATCGGGTCGATCTCGGTCACGACGACGCGGCAGCCCTGGCCGCGCAGGGCCTGGGCCGAGCCCTTCCCCACCTCGCCGAAGCCGCACACCACCGCCAGCTTGCCGCCGATCATCACGTCGCTCGCGCGCATGATGCCGTCGGGCAGCGAGTGCCGGCAGCCGTAGATATTGTCGAACTTGCTCTTGGTCACCGAGTCGTTGACGTTGATCGCCGGGAAGAGCAGCGTGCCGGCTTCGACCATCTGGTACAGCCGGTGCACGCCGGTGGTCGTTTCTTCGCTCACGCCCTGGATGCCCTTGGCCACCTTCGTCCAGCGGCCGGGATGCGCCTTCAGTTCGGCGCGGATGAGGTCGAGGATGACGCCCCACTCCTCGGGGTCTTCCTTGGGATTGAACTGCGGGACGACGCCCGCCTTCTCGAACTCGGCGGCCTTGTGCACGAGCAGCGTGGCGTCGCCACCGTCGTCAACGATCTGCGTCGGGCCGGTGCCATCGGGCCAGATGAGCGCCTCGTTCGTGCACCACCAGTACTCCTCGAGGGTCTCGCCCTTCCACGCGAACACCGGAATGCCCTTCGGGTTCTCCGGCGTGCCGCCCGTCTCGGGACGGCCCACCACGACGGCGGCCGCGGCGTGGTCCTGCGTCGAGAAGATGTTGCACGACGCCCACCGCACATCGGCGCCCAGCTCGGCCAGCGTCTCGATCAGCACGGCCGTCTGAATCGTCATGTGCAGGCTGCCCGTGATGCGCACACCTGCCAGGGGCTTCTTCGCCGCGTAGCGGGCCCGCACGGCCATCAGGCCCGGCATTTCCTGCTCGGCCAGCCGCAGTTCCTTGCGCCCGAACTCCGCCTGGCTCAGATCCTTCACCTTGAACGGCTCACGACCGGCCTTGATGGCCGCCTCATACGCATGCACGCGCTCGACCGCGATACTCATGGACACTCCTCAATAGGCCGTTAGGCTATCGGCCGTCAGGCCAGGGGGCTATCGGCCGTTGGGCCGTTCGGCCGTTCGGCTCTAGGCCCTGTCTTCAGCCCGCCTTCTGCCTTCTGTCTTCTGTCTTCTGTCTTCTGTCTTCTATCTTCTATCCAGATCGCTCAATTCTAACTTACTTCCCCCTGCCCCCACCCTTCTGACGGACGAAGGCCGCCCAACGGTCCACGAGCACCACGTTGGCCCCGCCGGCGTCCTTGTAGAGGCCCGCGTACTTCGTGGCCAGCGCCGCGTCTTCCGGCCCGCCGCGGACCGTCTTGCCCTCGGCGTAGGCGTCGTACAGCAGGCGCATGGCCAGGAACAGCGCCTCGCCGTCGTCGGGTCGGCGTTCGAGGTACGGCACCAGCGTATCCACCGCCTCGGCGCGCCGCTGCTGGATGGCCTGCGCCGCGGCCAGGCGCGGCACGAACGAGTCGTCGCCGGGCCAGCGGCCCATCGCCTCCTGCAGGATCGCC
This sequence comes from uncultured Vicinamibacterales bacterium, assembly GCA_964396055.1. Lineage (GTDB taxonomy): Bacteria > Acidobacteriota > Vicinamibacteria > Vicinamibacterales > JAKQTR01 > CAYJPV01. The sequence continues at coordinate 1,927 of CAYNDV010000133.1, forward strand.
TCGGCCTGACGGCCGTTATTGAGGCGCAGCCAGCCGTCGGCCAGCACGTCGTAGACGATCCGGGATTCGCTCTCGGTGATGAGCGACGTCTGCCACGCGCCGACGGCTTCGCGGTCGCGCCCGCCCGCCGCGTAACACGCGCCCAGGTAGAACGCCGCCGGCAGGAATTCGTTCGACGCCCGCAGCGCGGTCCGGAACTGCCCGGCGGCGGCCTCCAGTTCGCCGCGCGCGAAGAGCGCCAGGCCCCGCAGGAAGGCCGACGACAACGCCGGCTCGGCCGCCCCTTCGAGTGACGTCAGCACCTCGTCGTACCGGCCGGAGCGCGCGGCGTCGGCCGCAGCGGCCACCACGGGCGGCGCCGCCTGCGATTCGGCGGCCTGGAGGCGGCCCACGAAGAAGCCCACCGCCTCGGGCCGCAACGCATCGTCACGCTTGAAGGGCCGGACCAGATTCCCCGCGGTGGCCATGGAGAACGCCAGGCGCGGCCCGCCTCTCGCGATCGAGGCCACCAGGCCCTCGAACCGGAACGGACGGAAAACCCGGCCCACCTCGCGGTCGCCGTCGTAGGCGCGGGCCACCAGCGAATAGGCACCCGGCGGGAGCGACGACAGATCCACGCCGCCCTGCGCCGTCCAGCGCCGGCCGGCATCCACCTCCTTGACGGGCGTGGTGAACGACACCAGCGGCGGTCCGTCCGGCCGATCGGCCACCGCCAGCTTCACCTCCGTGAAGCGCTGCGCCTCGGTCGGGTAGAGTTCCAGGTAGGCGTCCACGCGGTCGGTCCACACCCGGCCGTCGCTCAGGGGCGACAGGCCGGACTCGGCCACGCGCGACGGATCCACCAGGATGAGGTCGCTGAGCATGGCGCCCGCGCCGTTGATCAACCCGGCCGTCACCTGATGCTCGACCGAACCCAGCCGCCCCGTGGCATCGGCGGCCGCGAAGCGGATGGTGTAGCGGGCGGGCGTCAGCTGGACCGTGTCCACGAAGGACAGCGCGGCGTCGTCGCCGGCGCCGATGAGCGGCAGCCGGCGCGACTCGACGCCGCTGTCGGCCGCGCGTCCCGCGCTGCTCCGGATGGAATATGCCAGGCGCACGGAGGCCGGGCTCTGGACGCCGCGACCAATCGTCGCGCTGAGCAGCAGGCGGATCCGATCGGGCGTGTCGCCCCGCAGCACCTGGGCCGACAGGCGGATCGGCAGGTCGCGTTCCACCCCGGGGGCCTTCAGGGCCTCGAGCAGGGCCTCGGCGCCCGTGCGCGCGGCCCGGGCCCGCGGCACAAACACCTGGTCACGCGCGCGGATGGTGACGTCGCCACGCGCCACGCGCACCTTGATCGGGTGCGCCCGCCCGTCCTGGTCGGCCCGCTGGCTTTCCACCCCCAGCAGGTAGTAACCCGTCAGCTCGGTCGCGACCGCCGCGAAGGCCGTCGCGGAATTGGCGCTGAGGCGGAAGACGGGGCCGCCGGCCATCGACGCGATGTGCCGCAGGCCCGTCTGGCGCAACTCGTGGTCGCCATAGGCGAAGCTCGTCGTGCGCTGCCGCTCCAGGCTGTTCGCGTCGAAGAAGCTGGCGTCCGTGTAGATCACGTACAGCGAGGCCTGGGCGGTGGCCGCCAGGTCGGCGATGGCCCGCACCTCGTCGAAGGTGCCAAGCTGCGTGGCGTTCTCCCCGGCAATCAGGCCGGCGCTGATCAGGACGATCGTCTTGGGCCCGGGCACCACGGCCAGGAGCCGCATCATGTTGGCCAGTTCGCGCAGGCTGATGAACGAGATCCGGCGGGCGTACTCCGTGTACTCGATCATGTCGAGCATGAGCTGCTGCCGGCACGCCTCGTACTGCGATGGGCGGCCGTCGCCGGGCGCGGTGCCCGAGGTGTTGCCGCACACCCGGTCCACGACGCGCGACTGCTCGGTGGGGTCTCCGTTGGCCGCGGCGAGCGACTCGGCCATGGTGACGCCGGTGTCCGCGCGCGGAGGGGGCTCGGCCAGTCCAGCGAGGTTGCCCAGGGCGGCCCGCACACGCTCGTGATTCGCCGAGGGCGCGATCATCGCCCCCGAGGGAAACGCCATGAGACCCACGCGGTCCATGGGATTCAAGGCGGCGAGCAGCCCTCGAGCCGCCTCGGAGACTCCCCGCGACGAGGCCGTCGAGAAGGTGCTCTGGTCGACGGCGATGATGATGCTGCGGGCCACCGGCGCCGGGCCCGCGGACGTCGACGTGCCGCCCTCGTTCGACGCGTAGGCGGCCTCCACGGCCTCCTCGCCCTCGAGGCGCGCCAGGTTCACCGGCGCGCCCGCCACCGGTGCCTGCCGCTGCTCCACCCACTGCGCCGACACCACCTTGCGCGGCTTGCCGTCGATCGTCACCTGGAAATCGGCGGCCTGCAGCGTCCGCACGGGCTTGCCCGAGCGGTCGATCACGTTGACGTCCACCGCCACCAGTTCGGTTTCCGCCTTGAAGACCGGCTGCTGCGGCTGGCCCTGCCCGCCGGCCGCCGGCGTCAGCGCCACGATCGTGCCGACGGCCGCCAGGCCGGTCATCCATCGCCGAATCGCGGTTCTCATGATCTAGCCTCTAGCCTCTAGCCTCTAGCCTCTAGCCTCTACTTGGGATTCACCCGATACCCCTGCCGCGCACGCACGCGAAGATCCCTGCCCGGCGTCTCGACTTTGATCGTCCGCCACTTGCCGTCCCGGGCCGTCCTGGGTGAGACGTACCCGAGCAGGTATTGGTTCGAGAGTTCTTCCAGAATAGTCCCGAACACCTCGTTCAGCTTGCTCAGGTCTTCGAAGAAAGCCCGCCCGCCGCTCTTGCGGGCCAGCTCGTCGAGGACCGCGCGCAGGTCCTTCTTCTCGGTGGCCTGGCCCTGGCCAATCGGGTAGATCACGGCGTCGCGGGCCTCGATGCGGGTCACGGCATCGGCCAGCCGGATGTGGCTGTTGAGGTCTTCGCCGTCGGTGAACACCACCAGCACGCGCCGACCCGTCTGCCGGCCCAACTGCTCGATCGACTGGACGATGACGTCGTAGAGCGCGGTGCCGCCCCAGGGCGCCAGCCGGTCGACGGCGCGCAGGCGCGTAGCCAGATCCGCCGTGGGCCGCGCCAGCGTGAACACGTTATCGTTGAACCCGACCACCGTCACCCGGTCCTGCGGCCGCAGCGCCGAGAGAAAGGCCTTCACGGCGTCCTTCACCTGGCCCATCGCATCGGTCATGCTGCCGCTGACGTCCACCGCGACGATGATCTCGAGCGGGATGTTCTCCGCGGCGAAGTGCGTGATGTCCATCCGCGCGTCGTCTTCGAGCACACGAAAGGCGGCCTTCGGCAGCCCCTTCACGAAGTGGCCGCCGCCATCGGTCACGCTGGCCGTGATGTGCACCACGTCCACGTCGACGGCCTCGGCGTACGCCACCCCCTTCGTGCGCACGGCCCGCGCTACGCGCTGCCCGTCCGGCAGGACCACGACCGCCCGCAGGAGATGCTCGATGACCTTCGGCCCCGCGTCCCACGGGCATTCGTAGGGCGGACGCTCCAGGGTGCACGCCAGGCGCCCGTCGGCAAACAGGCTGACGCTCTTCACCGCGCTGCCCGGCGGCTCCACTCGCACCGACAGGGTCATGGGGCCGCTCACGAAGGCGCCGTCTTCGGGCGACACGAACGTCACCGAGACGGGCCCGGCGGTCGACGGCGCCACCGGCGCCGGGGGTTGCTGGGCTGCGAGACACGGGGTCACGGTCAGCCCGCACAGGAGCGCCAGTCCCACCAGCGCACGCCATTGGTTTCGCATGGTCTACTCGTCATCCCCGTCGGCGGGGATCAAGGGGCCGCCCATCGTCAGGGCCGCCACATAATCTTCGAGCCGCGAGGCCGTCACCTGCCGGGCCTGCGCCACGAGCGTCAGCCAGTCGTCCTCGTGCAGCGTGCGCACCGTGTCCAGCAGGTCCTGCACGGCCACGCTGAGCACGCCCGCCGCCAGCCGCGCCGGCAGCGCATGCGCGACCAGCAACTCGCCGGTCCGGATCGCCAGATCCGGCACGAGCGCCGCGACGATGCGGACGCTCTTCCGGCCGGCCAGCAGGGCCCACGGCTGGCGATCCGGAAACCGGCACCGCCAGGCGCCGTCCGCCGAGAGGTCCGACACCCCCCACGGGTCGAACGCCGGGCCGGCCGGTTCACCCAGCCCGAGCCGCACCAGTTCCGCGAGCGACCACTCGTCGAGCAGCCGATCCGGTTCCTGCCGGGCCAGCCACGGCAGCAGCTCCGCACGCCACTCGTCGACACCAGCCGCGCGCGCCACGTCGGCCAGGGCCCCGGGTGGCGCCGCCGCCACCCGGGCGCGCCCGTCCTGCAGCGCGCGCACGAGGCGCCCGAGGGCCGCCTGGTCGAAGTCGAAGGGGCTCGCCAGGGCCACGGGCTCGCTCAGGGCCTGCCGCTCGATGTCGGTGAGCGATGGCGGCGAGGGCATGATCTCACTTGGCACGCGCCGCAGGGCGAAGCGGACCAGGGCCACGTCCAGCCCCAGGAGCGATCCGCCGACGCGCCACCCCACCTGGGGGTCCCGCTGCTCTGCGGGCAGGCCCCACATCGCCGCCAGTCGGACGTCCAGGCGCGTATCGCGCAGCCCGAAGTCGTGGAGGCGCGAGGGGTCGCCTGCCAGCAGCGCCGGGCTGTCGGCGTCACCGAGGTGCGGGGCATACACGATCGAGACGAGCGCGCGCGCCAGGTACCAGTCGACGGCCCGGCGCACATCGCGCACGGCCCGCTCGAGGTCGTCCTTCGTCGGCACGGCCCGCAGATCCCGCAGGCGTCCGCGCACATCCTTCAGCAGTTCCCCGGGATCCGGCGCCGGCGGCCCGGCGCCCGGCGTCACGGCCACGTCGGCCAGCGCCGCAAGGGCGGCGGTCAAGCCCTGTTCAGCGCCCCGCGCCTGGGCCGCCGATGCCGCCCCCGACACCGCCGCGGCGGCGTGGGCCAGGGCCAGCACGGTGTCCAGTGACGGCCCCCGCTGACGCTCGCGCACGGCCAGCGAGCGGACCAGCGTCGACTCGGCCGGATCGATGCGGTAGCGCAGCCCTTCCCACTCGACGAGCGGCATGGTCGCGCGATCGCCGAAGGGCGACCCCGCGACGGCGCCAGCCATCAGGGCGAGCAGGCGCCGCTCCACGGGCCGGTCCGGATCGACGGGCACACTGGTGGGCGCGGGCGGGCCGGCCGCGTCGATCAGGTGGCGCTCGAGCCAGGTCGCGAGACTGCCGGCATAGTCGCGGTCGTTCGTCAGGCGCACGTCCACGAGCGACAGCACCAGCCGCTCGGCGGCGGACGCGTCGATCGCCCGGGCGAACCGCGCCCGCTCAATGCAGGCCAGCGCCGACTGGAACAGCGCGATGGTGGTCCACGCTCGATCGCCATCCGCACGCGAGAGGGAGTCGGCGGCCCGCATCACGCGCACGTAGGTGGCCGGCGAGGTCACGCCCACACGCTCCAGGGTGAGCGCGAGCGTTCGCAGGCGCCGGAAGCCCCGGACCGCCACGACGACGTCGGGCAGGTCGGCTGTCGCCGGTGACGGAAAGACCCGCTGCGCGAACAACCAGGTCTCGGCGCGGTCACGACGCACGGCGGCGTTGGTCACGCCGGCGCGATCGAGCCACCACGCGGCATCGGCCGGATCGCCGGTCTCCAGTCCCGTCAGTTCGTCGGCGTCGGCGTCGGGCAGGTCGTCCCCTCGAAAGGCCACCTCCCAGAACCGCTGGGTGCGCGGACCCGCAGGCAGCCCGTCGGGCGCCATCCGCACGCGCGCGAACAGGTGGACGGCGTCGTAGGCGACCCGCTCGAAGGGCCTGAGGCGCGGATTCCAGCCGGCCAGCGCCGACGACGCGGACCTCATCAACGCGCGGAACCGCTCGACGCGGTCTGCGCGGTCCGGCATGTGCCGGCCGAGGACCCACGTCTGCGCCGCTGGTTCGAGGTGCGCAAGGCCATCGTAAAGCAGAGCCATCCTCCCGTCGTCGCGCCCCAGCACCGTGCCCACGAAGGCGGTGATGTCGCGGACGGGGGCGTCGACCACGGCCTCCCACAGGGGCCCGGCATCGGCGCCCCCGGGGACCGCGACACGCCCGTCCGGTCCGACTCGAAGGCTGCGGCCAAATGAGGCGAAGGTGGCGGCCCGCAGATCGTTGTACAGGAAGCTGAGGGGCATGGACCCGACAGCCAATCGGGCGTCGGGATCGAGGGCCACGGCCCCGTAGTACATCAGCGCGGCGCGCCGGTCGCCCAGGATGGCAGTCGCGAAGGCTCCGCGCATCGCTTCGGGGGTGTTGAGGACGCCGCGCCACGACGCTTCGGACCACGGGAGCGGGACGGTGTCAACCGGCCGGTCGAGCGACACCGGTTCACCGGCATTCAGGCGCGCCAGCAGGGCGTTCGCCGGGACGCCCGCCGACTCGAGCCACGCCCGCCGGGCGATCGCGTCGCGCGTGTCGCGCGCGCCGAGGCGCCACCCGGCGCCGGCGTCGCCCAAATCGGCCCCGAGCGCGTCGGCCAGGGCCCGCAGGCCACGCCGGCGGCGATCGTCGCGCGGGCCGGCCAGCGACACCGCCGCGGGGCCGCAGGCGGTCCGGGCCCGCTCGAACGCCGCAATCGCCGCCAGGTACGCCAGGCCGTCGCGATGCCGTTTGTCTGCGGCGGGATCCACGCCGTCCGGGACGTCCCACAGGAGACGAATCGCGGTCAGGAAGAGGCGCGCCCGCGATCGGTCAGCATCCGCTCCCAACGCGCGCGCCAGCGGCCCGACGCCGCCGGGGACCTCGAGCGCGGCTGCGGGGTCTGGACGAGGCTCCGCCACGGATCGGTCCGCGGCGCCGACCCGCCCCGGCGCGGGAGCCTGGCTGCCGCGGGCCTGGCCGGCCGCCGTTGCGAGGCACGCCAGCACCAGCGCCGCGACGGCGGGCACCCGGGTCATGTCAGTCCTGGCGTCGACAGCTCGCGTTCGAGGCGGGTGACGAGCGTGTCGAACTGGTGCACGACGGCCCGCACGGTGCCGGGGTCGCTCAGGTCCACGCCGGCGCGCGCGAGCTGCGCCATGGGATAGTCGTTTCCGCCCGACGCCAGCAGCGCCAGGTAGCGGTCGACGGCCTCGCGCCGCCGGTCCGGCGGCCCGTCGAGCATCGACTCGGCCAGGCGGGCCGCCGAAGCGAAACAGGTGGCGTACTGATAGACGTAATAAGGCGACTGGTAGAAGTGCGGCACACGCGCCCACGTCACGCGGGCCAGGGGCTCGTCATCGAAGACGTCGCCGTAGTAGTCGCGCAGCAACCCGCCGTACAGGTCGCTCAGGACGTCAGCGGTGACGGGTTCGTCGCGCTCCACCAGCCGGTGGGCGCGCAGTTCGTAGTCGGCGAACAGGGCCTGGGTGTAGAACGTGCCGGCGATGTTCTCGATGGCGTGCTCGAGCAGGCCGACCCGCTCGCGGGCATCGGTGCTGCGGGCGAGCAGGTGGTCGAGCAGCAGGGCTTCGCTGAGCGTCGACGGCACCTCGGCGACGAAGATGGTGTAGTCGGAGTAGACGAACGGCTGCGTCCGGTGCGCGAGCACGGTGTGGATGTTGTGGCCCATCTCGTGGGCCAGGGTGAACACCGCGTCCAGCGTGTCGTTGTGGTTCAGCAGCATGTACGGGTGCACGCCGTACACCGGCGCCGAGTACGCCCCGCTGCGCTTGCCCTCGTTCTCGTAGACGTCGATGCTCGCATTGGCGAAACTGCGCCGCACGTCCGCCTGGTACGCGTCGCCGAGGGGGGCGACCGACGCCACCACCCACTCGCGCGCTTCGTCGTACGCGTACGTCCGGTCCACGTGCACGAGCGGGACGATGCCGTCGCACGGGTAGTACCGGTCGAGGCCCAGCGCGCGTTTGCGCAGGCGGTGGAAGCGGCGCAGCGGCTCGACGCCTTCGCGGGCCACGGCGATGAGCGTCTCGACCACCGCGGTCGGGATCCGGTTGCCGAAGAGCGCCGCGTCGAGCGTCGTCGCGAACCCGCGCGCCTGGGCCAGGTACCAGTCGCGCTGACATACGGCGTTGTAGAGCGCCGCGTAGGTGTTGCGGTTCGCCGCGTAGAGACCGTGGTACGCCCGGAACGCCGCCAGACGATCGCGCTGGTCGCGGGCATTAAAGAGCAGGGACCGGTACTCGCCGTAGCTGACCGTCACCTCGCGGCCGTCGGTCAGCCGGATCGACGGATATCGCGCGTCGGCCGTGGACAACGACTCGTAGGCGTCGGCGGGCGTGCCGTCGAACCGCACGCCCAGCGACAGCAGCCGCTCGCGGGGCTCGTCGAGCACGTGTTCGCGCTGACGGAAGAGGTTCTCCACCGCGAAGCGGTACCGCGCCAGCCCCTCGTCCTCGGCCATCCAGCCCCGCACCGTCTCGAGGGGAATGGCCAGCAGCTCCGGGTTGAACCAGGCGGTCGCCTGCTGCCAGCGGGCCATGAGGATCTGCACCTGCTGGCGGCGCGCATCGACGTCGTTGTCGCGCTGGTCCTGGTCGTGCTGGAGGGACGGGTAGTAGTAGACGCGGTAGGCCAGCTGGCCGAGGTCGTCCTGGGCCTCGAAGGCGGCGCGCAGGGACGCGGCGCCGGCGGCCAGCGACCCGCGCCGCGCGGCAAACGCCTCGACCTGCCGTTCGAGGTCGGCGTAGGCCTCGCGCCACGCCGGCCAGTCAGCGAAGATGTGGCTGACATCCCACTTGTACTCGGCGGGAATCTCTGCGCGGTTCCTCGTCTGGGGCTTCAGGACACACCTCGCTTGCGTGCGGCGCGCACCCCGGGGGTGCGCCACCGCCGACGTGACTACCGCGCGGGGCCGGATCCCGGCTTGCGGCGCTGATCCCGCTGGCGGAAGAACCGCTGGCACGCGCGCTGGAACCGCTCGTTCAGTTCCTGGCCTGCGGGGCCGGGGACGGGCCCGACCCGCCGCCACGCGGCCTGGGCCTTCTTGATCTCCTCGGCCGCGTTGCGCCACCGCGCCTCATCGTCGGCCCGGCCGCCGATGGTGTTGGCGGCCAGCGCCTCGCGCAGCTGGGCGGCCAGGATGGCAGCCGGCGACAGCTGGACGGACACCTTGTCCTCGCCCGCCGCGCCCTCGACCAGCTGGCACAGCTGCTCGAGCTTCTTGCGGTTCTGGTCGGGATCGAGTTCCGTGCCCGCAAACGCCTCGCGATAGGCGCCGGTGATCCGCCCGAGCGCCTCGCGGTAACGCGCGACGAGCGGCTCAGGAATCTCCCGCGCCCCCTGGTCCCACTGGCGCTTCAGGGCCAGCACCTGCTGTGCCAGTCCTTCGGGGGCCGGCGCCGGCTCGGCGGCGTCGGCGGCCGGCGCCAGCGCCTCGAACTGGGCCACGAGCTGCTCGCGCGCCTGCGCCTGCTCGGCGGCCTCGCGATCGTTGCGGTGCGCGTAATGATCGAAGAACTTTTCGCAGGCCCCGCGGAAGCGCAGCAGCACCGCCTCAGCGCGGTTCCGCTTCACGGGGCCGATCGTCCGCCAGTCGGCCTGCAGCCGCTTGACCTCGATGAGCGCGCGGTCCCAGTCGTCGGTCTCCGCCAGCGTCTCGATCGCCGCGCAGATGGCCTCCTTCTTCTGGAGGTTGGCCGTCCAGACCGTCTTGCGCTCGGTCAGGTCCTGCTTGCGACGGGTGAAGAACCGGTCGCAGGCGGCCCGGAACCGTTCCCAGATGGCCTTCTCGTGGCCCGGCGTCACCGGCCCGATGCTCTTCCACTGGGCCTGGAGCCCCTTGATCGTCTCCGCGGTGCGGATCCAGTCGGTCGAGTCGGCGAGGGCCTCGGCCTGCTCGCACAACAGTTCCTTCTGGCGCAGGTTGTCGGCGCGCTCGACCGCGACGTGCTGGAAGTAGTCCTCACACCGGGCGCGAATCTCGCCTTCGACGAGCTTGTAGCGCTGCCAGAGCTCGCGTCCCTTCTCGCGGGGCACCGCGCGCACCTTGTGCCATTCATCCTGCACCTGGCGCAGTTGCTTGGCGACGACGCCCAGGTCGGCCTCCTCGCGCAGGGCCTCCAGGCGCTTGATGAGCCCTTCCTGCACGCCGGCGTTGGCCCAGCGCTCCCACTCGTCGGCCTCGCGCAGGTCCTGCACGCGCGGGAACAGGGCCGACTGCACGCCCTTCAGGCGTCCGACGATCGCCTGCTGGTCCTGGCGCGACGGCAGGGGCCCCGGCGCGTCGAGGGCGGCGCGGGCCTCGCGCAGCGCCCGTTCGGCGTCGCGCAGGGCCAGCTGGTCGGCCTGGGCGATCTTCTCGAGCTGGTCGCACAACGTCTGCAGCCGCACCAGGTTGTCGTGCTGCTGGCGCGTCCGCGCCTCACGCAGGTCGGCTTCGCGCGCATCGATACGGGCCTCGAGGTCGGTGCGGCGCGCGGCCGCCGCATCGTCGAGATCGAGGCCGTGCACCAGGGTGGTCCACTCGCGGCGCAGCGCGAGCCAGCGGGCACGGGCGTCGGGCAGGTCGGTGGCCGTCAGCAACTGGTCGGCGGCGTCGAACATCTGCGCCAGCTGCGACAGCCGCTGGGCACGCTCCTCCTCCGTCAACGGTGCGGCCGGCGGTTCCGGAACCGCGGCGGCGTGCGCCTCGGGCTCGGCGGCCGGCGCCGGGACCTCCTCCTCGGTCGCGGGGGACGGCACGGCAGCCGATTCCGGCTCCGTGGCATCCGGGTCCGCGGCAGGCAGCTCGGCGGCAGGCGGCTCGGCGGCCGGCGGCTCCGCGGTTTCCGCCGCGTGCGCCGTCACGCCGGCCCACCGG
>CAYNDV010000134.1:0-12418 GCA_964396055.1 uncultured Vicinamibacterales bacterium
TCACGGTTCGGGGTTCGCGGTTCGGGGTTCACGGTTCCACGGTTCTGCGTGACGGCGTAATCCTTCTTGCTTCTTGCTTCTTGCTTCTGACTCGCCTCTAGCCGCTAGCCTCTAGCCTCTAGCCTCTAGCCCCTAGTAGAGTACCCAGATGCCCCACGGCCACAGTCCCATGGACATGCTCGATCGGCTGCGTGAACGGGCCAAGGAACTCTCGTGCCTGTTCCACGTGCACGACCTCACGTCGGACTTCGAACGCCCGCCCGACGAGGTCCTGCGCGAGCTGCTGGACGCGATCCCCCCCGGCTGGCAGCACCCGGACGCCTGCTGGGTCAAGCTGACCGTCGACGCCCAGGTGTACGAGCCGCCCCTGACGACCGAGACCCCGTGGGTCATGCGCGCGCCGATCCTGGTGCTGGGCAAGCCCGCGGGCGCCGTCGAGGTGTTCTACGACCGGCCCTACCCGCCGGCCGACGACGGGCCGTTCCTGAAGGAGGAACGCAAGCTCCTCGACACGATCGCCGAGCGCGTGGGGCAGTACCTCTCCGTGCGGCGCATGCGGGGCATGCTCCGGCACTGGCACGTGTCGCTCGAGCAACTGCCCAGCGAAGATCGGCGCGAGTGGCGCGTCATCATCGAGTTCCTGCGGCGCACCGACCCGCCGCTGCTCGCGCGCGTCTCGCGCCGCATGGTCAACTACCTGGTGTGGAGCGGCGTCGACGAGGCGCAGCACCTGCTCGAGCGCCTCGGGCACAGCCAGCGCGGCCGCGACGGCGTCGACGAGAACCAGCCCCTCGCCCGGGCCAGCGTCGACGAGATGACGCGCATCACCAACGCGGCCTTCCGCATCGCCGCCGACAACCTCACCGAGGACGAGATCGTCCACGTGATCGAGCAGTGGGTGAAGGACGACAACGCCGGATTCCTCGTCGAGGTCGTCGAGAACCAGCGGACGTCGGTGACCGACCTGGCGGCCGCCCTCGAGAAGTTCCAGACCAGCGGAATGACCGACTCGGGGCTCACCCGGTCGGTGCAGATGGGCCTGCGCGCCTCCCTGGTGCGCCGGTTTCTGACCGAGGATCTCGACTACATCAACACCGCGAAGCACTACCTGCACGTCCAGGATTTCTGCGACATCGTCCAGCGCGTCATTTCGACCGCCGGCAGCCGCGGCAAGCTGGGCGGCAAGAGTTCGGGCCTGCTGCTCGCCTACCACATCGTCCGGCGATCGGAGGACTACGCCGACGCCCTCGGCAACATCCGGATCCCCCGGACCTGGTACGTGTCGTCGGACGGCCTGCTGGCGTTCCTCGACCACAACCATCTGCAGGACGTCCATAACCGCAAGTACCTGGAGATCGACCAGATCCGCCGTGAGTACCCGCACATCGTGCAGGCCTTCAAGAACTCCACGTTCCCCCAGGAGATCCTGAAGGGCCTGACCCTGGCCCTCGACGACATCGGCGACCGGCCGCTCGTCGTGCGCAGCTCGAGCCTGCTCGAGGACCGCATCGGGTCGGCGTTTTCGGGGAAGTACAAGAGCCTGTTCCTTGCCAACCGGGGCACCAAGCGGGAGCGGCTGCTCGCCCTGGTGGACGCCATCGCCGAGGTGTACGCCTCCATCTTCGGGCCCGACCCGATCGAGTACCGCGCCGAACGCGGCCTGCTCGACCTGCACGAGGAGATGGGCATCATGATCCAGGAGGTGGTCGGCACGCAGCTCGGCCACTACCACCTTCCGGCGTTCGCGGGCGTGGCCTTCAGCAACAACGAGTTCCGCTGGTCGCCGCGCCTGGCGCGCGAAGACGGGCTGCTGCGCCTGGTGCCCGGGCTGGGCACCCGGGCCGTCGATCGGCTGGCCGACGACTACCCGGTGCTGCTCTCGCCGGGCCAGCCGGGGCTGCGCGCCAACGTCACGCCGCAGGAAGTCCTGCGGTACTCCCCGAAACGCGTGGACGTGATCAACCTCCAGGCCAACCGGTTCGGCACCGTGCTCCTGACCGACCTGCTCCAGCATTACGGGTCGCAGTACCCGATGTTCCGGCGCGTGTTCTCGGCGTGCGACATGGAGGGCATGCATCCCGTCGGCGGGTTCGACTGGGACGGCAACGTCGAGAACCTCGTGGTGTCGTTCGAGGGTTTGGCCTCGGACACGCCCTTCCTGGCGCAGATGCGGGCGCTGCTGCGGCTCCTGCGCGAGCGCATCGGCGGCCCGGTGGACGTGGAGTTCGCCCACGACGGCACGGACCTCTACCTGCTGCAGTGCCGGCCGCAGAGTTCGCTCGATGAGGAGGCGCCCGCGGCGATTCCGCGCGACGTGCCCGCGGAACGCATCGTGTTCACCGCCCGCCGGTACGTGTCCAACGGCAGGATGCCCGACATCACGCACATCGTCTACGTGGATGGCGAGCGGTACGACCGGATCGCGGAACTCGAGACCCTGCGCGAAGTGGGCCGGGCCGTCGGCCGCCTGAACAAGGCCCTGCCCAAGCGCCAGTTCGTGCTCATCGGCCCCGGGCGCTGGGGCAGCCGCGGCGACATCAAGCTCGGGGTGAACGTCACCTACTCCGACATCAACAACACCGTGCTGCTGATGGAAGTGGCGGCCAAGCGCGGGAGCTACGTGCCGGAACTGTCGTTCGGCACGCACTTCTTCCAGGACCTGGTCGAGTCGGCGATCCGCTACCTGCCCGTCTACCCTGACGAGCCGGGCACCGTCTTCAACACCGCGTTCCTGCTGGGCGCCCCGAACCAGCTGGCCGACCTCGTGCCCGACTACGCGCACCTGGCCGACGTGCTGCACGTCATCGACGTGCCGCAGGCCGCGGGCGGACAGATCCTCAAGGTGCTGATGAACGCCGACCAGGAGGAGGCCATCGGCTTCCTGGCCAGTCCCGGTGCCTGAAAAAGGGGCCAGGCCCCTTTTTCCGGGCGAGCGTCCGTCGGAAAAGGGGCCTGGCCCCTTTTTCAGCTCGTGACCTTCATCGCCACCAGCTCGGTGGCGCGCGCCTCGCCGCTCTCCGCGGCCACCTCGACGAGGTAGTCGCCGGCTGCCAGTCCGGCCAGCGGCAGATCCACTTCGTAGTACGGCGTCGCCTCGGTCGGCGCCTTGACCGGGAGGTCCGACATCCTGGTCCCGACGCGGTTGAGCAGCCGGACGCCGACCTTCGGCTGCGTGGTGCCAGGCCCCGACGCGTCGAAGCGGATGATCAGCCGGTCGGTGCGCCGGAACTCGCGCAGCGCCGTCGGCACCGGGTCGGGGTCGCGCGACAGCGCCTGGAACTCGCGCGCCGTCCGGGCGCGCAGGATGGCCGGCGCGGTCACCCGCACCGCCTCGGTGGTCAGATCCGGGACGGCCACTTCCTGCGACACGGTGTCGATCACCTGCCCGCGTGCGTTCTCGACCGCGATGTTCATGCGCAGGCGCCCCGGCTTGGCGTCGAAGGCGACCCGGGACGCCTTGACGGGCGCCGCATCGGCCTCGGGCACACGTCCCCGGAAGAACGACTCGCCGGACGCGCCCACGGCCGACAACTGCAGGGCCACCGGCTCCTGGCGGGTGATGCCCACCGGCGCGGGAATCGGTTCCCACACGAAGGTCACGCGGGTCATCCCATCGTCGCCGGGCGACAGGCGCAGCCATGAGGCCATGACGGCATCGCGCGGCCGGCCCTCCATGGCCCCGAGCGCGCGTTCGACCTCTGCCGGCGGCCGCGGCTTCGGGGGCGCCGCCGCCGCCGCGGCTTCGGCCGCGGTGGCGGCCCAGTACCCCTTGCGCGACCGCACCTGGGTACCGGCGCGCTTCACCCGCACGTCGATCTTGTGGAACTTGCCGTCGGCCCGCGCCGACGAATTGTAGCCCACGAGGTAGTAGGTGCTCGTGTCGCGAATCAGCTGGCGTAACCCGCGGTCCAGGTCGTTCTGGTTCACGATGGCGCGGCCGTCGGTCTCCTCGGCGAGCGTGCGCAGCGTGCCCTGGGACTGGCGCAGCGACTCGGAGTCCACCCGGTAGTTCACGTTCTCGTTGATGTCGAACTCGGAGACCGCGAGGCCACGCGGGTCGAGGGCGTAGAAGGCCGTGTTGTTGCGGTTGGCGGCGTCGTACACCTCGCGCAGCAGGCTCTGGAGGTCGATCTCGGACAGGAACCGGGCCCGGTCCTCCGTGAGGTTGTCGCCCACGTTGGGGTTGCGCGCGGCGGGGTTGAACGCCCCGGGCAGCGCCGCAATCGGGTCCCGCAGCTGCGGCGGCAGGAGGGACGTGAAGCCCTCGCTCACGAGCAGCACCGCCTTGCGGCCCTCGCGCATCGATCCCAGGCGGACCGCCAGCCCCTCGAGGGCGGTAATCGTGACCTGGTTGCGGATGGTCTCGACGGCCTGCGCCGGGTAGTAGACGTACTTCTCCTCGATGACGTTGCGCGGCCGGTAGTCGTACTTGCGGCCTTCGAAGCGACGGACGGCCGCGAGGATGGAGTCGTGATCCCGCGTGAAGCTGAGGTCGTTCACGGACATGAGCGGGTACATGACCGCCACCATGTCGAGGGGCCCGAGCTGGTTCTGGATGAAGCGCGCCAACGGGTCCCGCACGCGCATCGAGTTCCCGAGGCGGACGTGGTAGTCGTCCAGGAAGATGACGAACAGCCGCACGTCATCGCGCGCCGCCTCGGCCTCCTCGTCATAGCGAGACCGGATCGGCCTGGCAGGTTCGGCGCCGGGCGCCGGGTTGCCGTCGGCATTGATGATCTTGAACAGGTCGATGGTCTGCACCTTGCCGTCCTCGACGACCTCGACCTCCTCGGCGGTCAGATCGGTGACGGCATTGCCCTGCTTGTCGGTGACGATGACGTCGACGCGGACGAAGTTGACGCCCGCCCGGAAGACGGGAGGCGGCTGCTGCCCCGCGGGCGGGTTCTGTGTAGGCGGGTTCTGTGCCGGCGGGGGCACCTGCGTTCCCCCCTGCCGGGCGAGGGCGGACACGGCAGCGCCGCCCGGCGTCAGGGCGGTTATGAACGCCAGCAGCACGACGGCAACCAACTTCGGGTATGGGCCCACGGTACGATGATAACATCTCGTCATTGCCAAGGAGCCTGCCGTGGCCGACGACACCCCGACCAACGCCCTCACCACCCTCAACGAAGACGAGATCCTCTTTCGCGACAGCGTCGCGGAGTTCGCCGATGCGCAGATCCGCCCGCTGGCCCGCGAGATGGACGAGCACGCCAAGATTCCCCGCCCGCTGCTCGATCAGCTGTTCGATCTGGGGGTGATGGGCATCGAGATCCCCGCCGAGTTCGGCGGCGCGGGGGCGCGGTTCTTCCATTCGGTGCTGGCCGTGGAGGCCCTCTCGGCCGTCGATCCGTCGGTCGGGGTTCTGGTGGACGTCCAGAACACGCTGGTGGTCAACGCGATCATGCGGTGGGGGTCGCCCGAGATCAAACAGCGGTACCTGCCGCGGCTGGCGGCCGACACGGTGGGGGCCTACGCGCTGTCCGAGGCGGGTTCCGGCAGCGACGCGTTCGCCATGGCCGCCCGGGCCGTGGCCGACGGCGACGCCTTCCGGCTCACGGGCCGCAAGTTGTGGATCACGAACGGCAACGAGGCCGACATCTTCATCGTGTTCGCCACCGTCAACCCCGACGCGGGCTACCGCGGCATCACGGCGTTCCTGGTGGAGCGCGGCATGGCCGGGTTCACCGTGGGCCGCAAGGAAGACAAACTCGGCATCCGCGCCAGCAGCACGTGCGAACTGCTGCTCGAGGACTGCCGCGTGGAGAAGCATCAGGTCCTGGGCGAAGTGGGCAAGGGGTACAAGACGGCCATCGAAACGTTGAACGAAGGCCGCATCGGCATCGGGGCGCAGATGGTCGGCGCGGCGGCCGGCGCCCTGAAGCACGCCCTCCACTACACCCGCGAGCGGAAGCAGTTCGGCCGGAGCATCTCGGAGTTCCAGCTGGTGCAGGGCCAGCTGGCCCGCGCGGCCACCGAACTGGAGGCCGCCCGGCTGCTGGTCTACAACGCCGCCCGCCTGCGCGACGCCGGCAGGCCCTTCCTGACCGAAGCGGCCATGTGCAAGCTGTACTCGTCCGAGGTCGCCGAACGCGTGACGTCGATGGCCATCAACCTCTACGGCGGCTACGGCTACGTGAAGGACTACCCCGTCGAGAAGCTGTGGCGCGACGTGAAGATCGGCCAGATCTACGAAGGCACGTCGAACATGCAGCTCCTGACGATCGCGAAGCAGATCCTGGGCTGACGGCCCGACGGCCCGAGGGCCTGGAGATTCGTGATGGACACCGTAACCCTGACAGTAACCGGCATGACCTGCGGCGGGTGTGAGAATGCGGTGAAACGCGCCCTGGGCCGTCTCGACGGCGTCGGCGACGTCCAGGCGTCTCACGCCGAGAAGAACGTGACGGTCGTGCACGATCCGTCGAAGGTCTCACCGGCGCAGATTCGCGAACGTATTTCGGCGTGCGGGTACACCGTCGTCGACTGACGGACGGCACCCGCGCAGGAACGGACCACGCCCCCCGGCATCCGGACGGCCGCCTCCGGCGCCGCATGGACACTCCAGAAGGGACCGCGCACATGAGCGCACGCAAGCAGACGCCACTCTACGGCTGGCACCAGGCCCGCCAGGCGAACATCGTCGAGTTCGGCGATTACCTGATGCCGGTGTGGTACGGCAGCAGCAAGGACGAACACCTGGCGGTCGTCACCCACGCGGGGCTGTTCGACACCAGCCACATGGCCGTCGTGCGGGTGCACGGCGCCGGCGCCTTCGACGTCCTGCAATGGTGCTTCACCCGCAACCTGCACGCCTGCGTCGGCAAGGACAACGCGCCCCTCACGCCCGGCAAGTGTGTCTACGGCGCGTTCCTCGACGAGCACGGCCACGCCATCGACGACAGCCTCGTCTACAAGGTGACCGACGATGAGTACGTGGTCGTGGTCAATGCGGGCATGGGCGGCGCGGTGGCCGCGCACCTGGCGGCCCAGGCCGGCAGCCGCGACGTCCGCGTGGTGGACCTCACCGATCGCCTCGGCAAGATCGACATCCAGGGCCCGGCGTCGGTCCGGATCATGCAACGCGTTCTGCAGGCCCCCGAGACCGTCTACGACGGGCTCACGTACTTCTCCTTCAAGGGCCACTTCGATCCGGCGTCGCCGTTCGCCGGCCAGGCTCGGTTGCTGGACGGCACGCCGCTGCTGCTGTCGCGGTCGGGCTACACGGGCGAAGTCGGCTTCGAGATCTTCGTCGAGCGCGAGCACACGGTGAAGGTGTGGAACCTGCTGATGGACACCGGGCAGGAGGCCGGCCTGGTGGCCTGTGGCCTGGCGTCGCGCGACTCGCTGCGCACCGGGGCCGTGCTGCCGCTGTCGCACCAGGACATCGGCCACTGGACCTACATCAACCACCCCTGGCCGTTCGCGCTCCCCTTCGCGCCGGACGGCTCGTTCACCAAGACCTTCCTCGGCTCCGCCGCGCTGGTGGCCGGGGCACCGACCGCGCCGCATACCCTGACGTTCGTCGGGAACGACCTGCGGAAGATCGACACGCACGGCGCCGTGGTCGTCGACGCGGGCGGACGCGAGATCGGCACCGTGCTGACGTGCGCCACCGACATGGCCATCGGGCGGCACGAGGGCCGGATCTACAGCCTGGCGTCGCCGAAGAAGCCGGAGGGGCTGCAGATCCGGGGCTTGTGCGCAGGCTTCATCAAGGTGGAGACCCGGCTGGCGCCGGGAACGGTCGTGCAGTTGAAGGACGCCAAACGGACGCTGCCGGTGGTCATCGAGACCGACGTACGGCCCGACCGGACGGCCCGCAAGGCGCTCAGGAGCTTTCTCTAGGACGGATTGACATTCCCGCGTGAGAGGCGCATAACTCACACACGCATCGCCGCATCCCAGGGGGCCGCCGTCAGACGCGGCCCCCCGTTCGATGCCCCCGCAGTCGCCTGGATTCGACACGGTCGGAGCCCCCGGGGGAGGTTGGCGATGACACGCGTGTGCCTCTGTGTAGTCTGTTGCCTCAGCCTCGCAGGCGCCGGGTCGACGCTGGCGCAGACCAAGCCGAAAGTCCCGCCGAAGCCGGCACCCAAGGCCGCGCCGGCCAAGCCCGTGCAGCCCGCGCCGGCTGCCCAGGCCCCGGCTCCGCCGCCGAGCCCGATCGCCGACCTCCTCAAGAGCCGTCAACTGGAGCAGAGCTACAACCCGGTCCTGCTCGAGTACCTGCTCGAGGAGGGACGCGAGAAGCTGCCGCCGGCCCAGCACAAGGCCGCGCTCGACCAGATCGTGACGCGGTTCAAGGCCGAACTCGACATCAAGCCCTCCGCCCAGGTCACGGCGTCACTTGCCACCGCTCTGGGGGCCCTGACGCCCGGCGTGGTCGGCGAAGGAGTGGCCACGGGGGCCGGCTCGGTCTGGGCCACGTGGGTGGACGCGGCCAACCTGCTCGTGAAGGCCGGGTACGCCGACGCGGCCGCGCCGTTCCTCGAGAACTGCGTCAGGACGAACCCGTATCCCGACCTGCGGTCGCGGTGCACCGTCGGCCTGGCCGCCGCCAATCCCGCGGGGGCCATGGCGCTGCTCACCAGCCTGCTGGATCGGAAGAACCCCGAGGAGGTCATCAACACCTCACTGCGCCTGATGGGCGTGCTGGCGGGCGCCGAGGGCTGCCCTGCCGAGCAGAAGGAGGCGGCCGTCAAGGAACTCCTCGCGCGCACCCAGGGCATGATGAACTCGCTGTACTACGAGGCGGCCATCGAAGGCCTGGAACAGACCGGTGACCCGCGCGCCGTCGAGGCGATCCGCAAGCTGACCGGATCGACGAAGGGCACCGAGGTCTCGCGCGCGGCCAAACGGGCCCTCGCCCTCACGTTCAAGGACCCGGCCGCCATCGAGGGCCTCCGGAAGGACGCGAAGGGCGGCATGATGAAGACCGACGACGACCGGTTCTTCGGCGGGATGGTCCTGATCAAGGCGAAGGACGCGGCGGGTTACGCCTATGCGCAGGATCAGCTGGCGAAGAAGAAGGGCGGGTTCTTCTCGTCGAACAAGGGGGCTGACTACCGTCCGGCGCTCGTCGATCTGCTCGTCGAGTACGGCGGCCCGCAGGGCGTGGCGCCGCTGCAGGCCGGCCTGGCCGCGCAGAAGCCGGACGAGTGGCTGCGGGCCTACACCGCCATCGGGCTGCTGGAACTGGGAGACAAGACCGGCCTCGACGACGTGAAACGGGCGCTGGCCAATACGCACTGGACCCACACGCGCGTGCGGGCGGCCGAGGCGCTCGCCACGCAGGGCGACGTCTCCGGCGTACCCGTGCTGCAGGCCATGGCGAAGGATCCGAGCCTGCTGAAGAAGGCCGCCGATGTCGTCTCCGGCAAGGACGTCGACGACGAGGCCATGCGGATCGCCATCGCCCGGGCCCTCGGGCGCATGAACGTGCCGGACGGCGTCCCGGTCCTGGCCGCGCTCGTCGCGGACACGTCGGCGGAGGTGCGCGTGGCGGCGGCGTATGCCCTGGGGGAGATGACGGATGCGTCGGCGCTGGACGCCTACCCGGCCGCCCTCGCGCAGGACTACGGCAAGGACGTCGATCGACTCCGGTCGCCGGACATCGCCGCCCATCTCCTGCGGACGGCCGTGGGGCGGTTCCCGCAGGACGATCGCACGAAGGCGCTGCTGCGGACGGCGGCGACGTCCGACGTGGTCACGGTGCGGTTCCTGGCGCTGGTCGCGGGCAGGCCGTAGGGACCGACCCCGTCAGGGCCGCCGCCACTGGGCGAGGTGCCGCTCGCGGCTGTCCACCAGGTCGCGCAGCTCGCGGTGCATGTCCTCGTTGACGGCCGCGGCATGCGGAAGGATGTACGCCCGGGTTTCGGCGAGGTACCGCTCGACGAAGTCCAGGTCGTTCACGAAGCCCAGCGTGACGAGGTTGCTGATGCGGTCGGCCAGCTTGAGCCGGCGGGCGCGTTCGCTGCCCGACTGCATGACGCGCACAAGATAGTCCGGCTTGGGCTCGCGCACGCCGTCCACCGTGCGGATCGACACCTCCTGCACGAGCGCGTAGACCGCCGGCCCATCGCTGTCGATGATCTCGATCGCCTCGCGCGTGACGCCCGGCAGGCCGTCGGCCAGTTCGAACAGGTCGTGGATCACCGCCGCCTTGAGCAGCACGGCATCGGCCACCTTGTAGTCCAGCAGGATCGCCAGCGTGCTCATCTGGTGCCGGAACATGTTGCTGCCGGCCTTGCGCGGGATGTCGATGAGCCGCATGGCGCGGACGATGTAGGGCGCAAGCGTGATGTCCGCCAGCTGCCGCTGCAGTTCACCGAGGTCCATGCAGACTCCCCTGGGGCACCGTCCGTCGTGTGACGCGGTCAGGTGTGCCGGCGGATCCCGAGCGTCCGCTCCGCGATGACCATGCGCTGCGTCTCGGAGGTGCCCTGGTAGATCTCCGTGGCCCGGGCGTCGCGGAACAGCCGCTCCACCCTTGATCCCCGCCGGTAGCCGGCCGACGCCAGGATCTGCATGGCCTTGTCCGCCGCGAAATGGGCCGCGATCGACGCCGCCAGTTTCGCCTGCGCCGCCTCGAGCACGATGGACGCCTGGTGGGCCTTCAGGCTCGCCGCCTTGTAGGTGAGGATCCGCGCGGCGTCCAGTTCGGTGGCCATGTCCGCCAGCATGAACTGGACCGCCTCGTGATCGGCGAGCGCCTTCCCGAAGGTGTGGCGGGCCCGCACGTGCCGGAGCGCCTCGTCGAGGGCGGCCTGCCCGATGCCGAGCGCCTGCGCCGCGATGGCGACCCGTCCCCCCTCGAGGGCCCACATCGCGAGCTTGAACCCGTCGTTGACCGCCCCCAGCACATGATCCGCCGGCACGAGAACGTCCACGAACTCGAGGTCCATGCAGCCGAGGCCCCGGACGCCCAGCGAGTCGGTGCGGGCGAGGCGTTCGATGCCCGGTGTGCTCATCGGCACCAGGAAGGCAGTGATGCCGCGCGATCGCATCCCGGGCCGCGTGGCCGCGAAGACGATGGCCACGTGGGCCCCCTCCGCGCACGCCACCCAGACCTTGCGGCCGTTCAGGCGGTAGGCGCCCCCGCCGTCCTCGGGCACCGCCGTCATCTCCACGTTGGCCGCATCGGTGCCGGCGTTCGCCTCGGAGAGCGCAAAGGCGCCCAGCGCATGGCCGGTCGCGATCGGCCGGAGCCACTGCTCGCGCTGGTGGTCGGACCCGAAGCGGGCCAGCACGTCGCCCACGAGCGAGTTCTGGACGACGAGGGCCACCCCCAGGGTGGCGCTCACCTGCGACACGACTTCGATGGCCAGGGTGTAGGCCAGGTAGTCCCGGCCCGATCCGCCCCAGGCCTCGGGCACCGTCAGCCCCGCCAGCCCCTGCTCGCCGGCCAGGCGCAGGAGCCCGTGGGGAAACTCGCCGGTCTCGTCGATGCGCGCCGCCAGGGGCGCCACCTGGGTCCCCGCGAAGGCGGCCGCGCGTTCGCGCAGGGCCAGCTGCTCAGGCAAAGGGTCGAGGATCATGTCGCCAGCCTGGCAAAGACCGGCCGCAGCCGCGCCGCGGCCTGCTCCAGATCTTCCGGCAGCACCCGGGCCTCGCCGACCACGGTCATGAAGTTCGTATCGCCGTTCCAGCGGGGCACCACGTGGACGTGCATGTGATCCACGATACCCGCCCCCGCCGACCGGCCGAGGTTCATCCCGACATTCAGCCCCTGCGGCGCGTACACCTCGGTGAGGGCCTGTTCGGCCAGCCGGGTGAGGTCGATGAGCTCGCACAGCTCGTCGTGCGACGCGGAGGCCAGCGTCGCGATGTGGCGGTTCGGCACCACCATCAGGTGCCCGGAATTGTACGGGAAGAGATTCAGGATGACGAAGGCCGTGCGCCCGCGGTGCAGCACCAGCGCCCCCGGGTCGTCGCGGGTGAGGGCCTCGCAGAAGACGCACGCACACGGCTGCCCGGTGCTGCTGACGTACTTGAGGCGCCACGGCGACCAGAGACGTTCCACCGCGCCACTCCTGCGTCCGGCTGATCGGTCCCGAGCGAGGTCGACGGAAGCCGGGCGCCACGAAGGATACCCCGAAAACGGCACCGCCCGGAATCCGCGGAGGATGCCGGGCGGTGCTGACCCTGTCGCAGGCCCTAGGACACCACGGAGGTGTCGGGAGCCGGGACCTCGATCGCCGCGGCGACGGTGGCGCCGGCGCCCGGCGTGTCGGTCTCGCGGTTGATCAGATCCTTCAGCTCCTTGCCGGGCTTGAAATACGGCACGCGCTTGGGCGGCACGTCCACGCGCGCCCCCGTCTTCGGGTTGCGCCCCTTGCGGGGCTCCCGCTGGCGGAGGCGGAAGCTGCCGAACCCCCGCAGCTCGATCTTCTCGCCGCGCTGGAGGGCATCGATG
>CAYNDV010000135.1:0-12293 GCA_964396055.1 uncultured Vicinamibacterales bacterium
CTAGCCTCTAGCCTCTAGCCTCTAGCCTCTAGATATCGAACACCACCATTGTCCGCCACCCTCCCTCGCCGTGCACGATCGCCAACTGATGGTACGTGACGGCCTTGACGAGGGTCCTGACAGGGTGGCGGCCTGCGTCGAAGGGCTCGCCCCAGAGCGTGGCGTCGAGTTGCCACGCGTCGCCGTCGCCGGTCAGGGCAACGTCCGCCCGCCCGGTCAGCCACCGGCCCGCATCGAAGAGGTAGAGGATCTCGCTGAGCAGATCGTGCAGGAGCCGCTCCGGTTCGGGTGCCGCCAGCCGGACGGCCCGCGCCTCGGCCGGGCGGACCAGGGCGGGGTCGGTGATGGCCGCGGTCAGGGCTCCGGCCGCGTCGGCGCACAATCCGGGCAGCGAGGCGGCCTCCACCGCCACCGCCAGGTCCCCCGTGTGGGGCACGAACACGTAGGGCATGTCGGGAATCCCCAGCACGACGGGCCACGAACGGGTACAAACCTCCGGACCGCCCGAGGCGTCAAACTATAAGACGGACCCGGGCAAGTCAAACCCGCCGGCCGGGCCGCGATGCATCCGGGCCGGCGGTGCCCGCCGGGAACGGCGGCGGCGGTATACTGGACTGCTGGCACCCGGATCGGCGGGCCGGCAGCAGCCCCCACGGGCCGTGTTGGAGGAAGGCATGTCAAGTCGGAAGACCACGTTGTTCTACGTCGTGCTGGTGGCGGTGGCCTCGCTCGCGGTGGGCATGGTGATCGCGTCGCGCATGGATCTCTCGCCGCGATCGGAGGCCCAGACCCTGGCGCCCCAGGTCGGCTCGAGCGCCCCGGTGACGGGCGCCATCGACGCGCAGACGTTCCGGAACATCGCCAAGGCCGCGTCGCCGACGGTGGTGAACATCCGGACCACGTCGAAGCGGCGCGCGCAGACCCTGAACGACTTCTTCGGCCAGGACGATCCGCTGAACCGTTTCTTCGGCGGGCCGCAGCGGCCGCGTGAGGAAACTACGCAGTCGGCCGGCACGGGTTTCATCGTCAGCAAGGACGGGTACATCCTGACGAACAACCACGTCGTGGAGGGCGCCACCAAGATCGAGGTGGCCCTGTTCGGCGACGACCCCGACCAGGCGTACCTTGCGAAGATCGTCGGCCGCGACCAGCTCACGGACAGCGCGCTCATCCAGCTCGTGGACAAGCCGAAGGCGCCGCTGCCGGAGGCCAAGCTCGGCGACTCGGGCACCGTGGCCCCCGGTGACTGGGTGATGGCGATCGGCAACCCGTTCAACTTCAACCACACGATCAGCGTGGGCGTGATCAGCGGCCTCGGGCGCCCGATGCAGATGGCCGACCAGCGCTTCGAGGAAGTGCTCCAGACCGACGCGGCCATCAACCCCGGCAACTCCGGCGGCCCGCTGCTGAACGTGCGCGGCGAGGTGATCGGGATCAACACGGCGATCTACACCGACGGCATGCGCGGCGCCAACATCGGCATCGGGTTCGCGGTGCCGATCAACACGGTGCGCGAGATCCTGCCCCAGCTCGAGAAGGGCAAGGTCGTCCGCGGCCGCATCGGCGTCACGGTGCAGAACGTGCCGCGCGAGGCCGCCGAGGAACTGGGTGTGGGTGCGCGGCGCGGCGCCCTCGTCGTGAACGTGGCCGGGTCCGGCCCCGCGGCGAAGGCCGGCATCAGGCCCGGCGACGTGATTGTCGACGTGAACGGCAAGCCCGTGGCCGATCGCAACGCCCTCGTGAAGATCATCATGGCCACCAAGCCGGGCACCACCGTGCCGATCAAGGTGGTGCAGGACAAGCAGGAGAAGAATCTCTCGGTGACCGTCGAGGAACTCGACCTCGAGGCCGAGTCGGGCACCCGGCCCGAAGGCGAAGCGGAAGAAAGCGGCGGCGGGTTCGGCATCACGCTGGGGCCCCTCGGCGCCGACATGGCCCGACGCCTCCAGGTGCCGGCCGGGACGCGCGGCGTCCTGGTGACCGACGTCGAGGCGTCCAGCGCGGCCGCCCGCGCCGGCATCCGCCCGGGCGACGTCATCCTGCAGGTGAACCGGCGGGCCGTCGAGAGCGTCTCGGACGCCAGCCGCGCCCTGTCGGCCGTGCCCGTGGGCCGCAGCGCCTTCCTGCTGGTGTGGCGGCAGGGGCAGGAGACGTTCGTCGCCGTCACCAAGGAGTAGCGCGTCCTGCGCTGAGTCCATGGCTGCGGACTGCCGGGCGCTCATCCTCGACCGGATCCGGCAGTCCGGGCCCATCACCGTCGCCGAGTTCATGCACCTGGCGCTGTACGCGCCAGGTGCCGGCTACTACGCCCGCGCCGTCCGGCGTTCCGGACGCGCGGGCGATTTCGTCACCAGTGTCGATCTCGGCCCCCTCTTCGGCCGCCTGCTGGCCGCGTGGTTCTGCGAGATGCAGGACGCCCTGGCCGGCGACGCGCCCTTCGATCTGGTCGAGGCGGCTGCCGGAAACGGGCGCCTCACCCGAGACATCCTCGACGCCTGCATCTGCCACCGCCCGGATCTCTACGGACGAGTGCGCGCCACCCTCGTCGAGTGCAGCCCCACCGCCCGCGAAGCGGCCGAGGTAACGCTCGCGCCACACCACGAACGTGTGGCCGGCATCTCGCCCGCGCTGCCAGCGCGCGTCGAGGGCGTGATCTTCGCCAACGAACTGCTCGACGCCATGCCGGTCCACGTCGTGGAGATGACGGGGGAAGGCCTCGTCGAGGTGTTCGTCGACGCGGATGGCGACCGACTGGTCGAGCGCCGTGGCGCGCCATCGACGCCGGAGCTGGCGGCGTACTTCGAACGCCTGGGCCTGGCGCTGGAACCTGGCGGGCGCGCAGAGGTGAACCTGGCGGCCCTGGCCTGGGTGCGTGACGCGGCGGCCGCCCTCGTGCGCGGCTACCTCGTCCTCATCGACTACGGCCACGAGGCGCCGCTGCTGTTTTCGGGATCGCACGCCACAGGCACGCTGCGCAGCTACCACCGCCACCTCACCGATGCGCCCGATCCGGGACAGACAGGCGCGCCGGCGTGGCTGGCCGAGCCCGGCCAGCGCGACATCACGAGCCACGTCGACCTGACGTCGGTCAAGCGCACCGCGGAGGCAGCGGGCCTCCAGACGCTCGTCGACACCGACCAGTCACGTTTCCTGCTGGCCGCCGTCGAGCGGAGCGACCTGGCCGCGGAACTGGCCGCGCCGGACCGGCAACGCGACCGGCTGGCGCTCAAGACCCTGATGGTCCCCGAAGGCCTGGGCACGGCGTTCCGCGTGCTTGTCTTCGGCCGCCACGCCCCGGCGTTGTCTCTGCGCCGCGATGGGGGGATACTCTAGCAAAATGACCGGACCCCTCGAGCGTGAGATCAAGCTGCGGTTCGAGACGCCGGAGGCGGCACGCGAGGCGGTGCTGCGCACCGGCGCGCAGCCGTACCGGGAGCGGCGGTTCCAGGAAGACAGCCTGTTCGACACCGCCGACGAGCAGTTGCGGCGCCAGCGTTCGGTGCTGCGCATCCGCAGCGAGGGCGCACACAGCCTGGTGACCTTCAAGGGCCCGGTCCAGCCCGGGCCGATGAAGGTCCGCGAGGAACTGGAGACCATCGTCGGCGACGGTGACATGTTCCGGCTTGTGCTCGAGCGCCTGGGCTTGCACACGTGGTTCCGCTACGAGAAGTACCGCGAAGAATTTGTGCACGAGGACGTGGTCATCGCCATCGACGAGACGCCCGTCGGCACGTTCGTGGAACTCGAAGGCAGCGAACACGGCATCGCAGACCTGGCCCGCGCCCTGGGCCGCGGTCCCGGCGACTACATCCTCGACTCCTACCACCGCCTGTTCCTGGCGTCGCGTGAGGCGCTCGGGTTCCGCGGCCACGACTGCGTCTTCGACGACCCGGATCGGATCCGATGAGATCGGGCGCGGATCGCGCGGGCGCCCCGGCCCGGCCCTGGCCGGCCATGGTCCTCACGGCGGGCCTGGGCACGCGCCTCCACCCGCTGTCGCAGGTGCGCGCGAAGCCGGCCGTGCCGGTGGCCGGTGTGCCGCTGGCCGGTCGCATCCTGCGATGGCTGGCCGCGGCCGGCGTCACCGACGCGGTGCTGAACCTGCATCACCGCCCGGAGACGCTGACGGCCGTGCTCGGCGACGGCGCGGCGTACGGGGTGCGGGTCCGGTACTCGTGGGAGCGCCGCGTGCTGGGCAGCGCCGGCGGGCCGGCGCGCGCCCTCCCCCTGCTCGACGCGCCCCGGTTCTTCCTGGTCAACGGCGATACGCTGTGCGACGTGGACCTGGCGGCGCTGGCGCGTCAGCACGAGGCGCGGGGTGCCCTCGTCACGATGGTCCTCGTGCCGAACCCGGACCGCCGGCACTACGGCGGCGTGCTCGTGGACGCCGGCGGGGCCGTGACCGGCTTCTGTCCCCGGGGCGACGACAACACCGGTGCGCACTTCGTCGGCGTGCAGGCCGTCGACGCGTCCGTCTTCGCCGGGCTCGATCCCGATCAACCTGCGGAGTCGGTGGCCGGGTGTTACCGCGAGTTGATCGCCCGCGCGCCGGGCTCGGTGCAGGCGTTCCTCACGGACGGCGCCTTCTACGACATCGGCACGGCCGCCGACTACCTGGCGACCAACCTGGCGTTTGCCGCGCGCGAGGGCCTGACGCCGGTGGCGCCCGGGCGGAACTGCTCCATCGCCCCGTCGGCCGACCTGCACGACTGCGTCCTCTGGGACGGCGTGACGATCGGCGCCGGCTGCCGCCTGCGGTCCTGCGTGGTTGCCGACGGCGTCACTGTACCCCCGGGCACGCAGTTCGACCGCCGGGCGCTGGTGCGGCGCGAAGCTGCCGTGCCCCGCGACTGCGATATCGTGATGGGTGATCTGCTGGCCGCGCCCCTCGACGCGTTCCGGCGACAGGAGGCCCGATGACGACGTTGAAGAGCACCCCCGACACGCCGCTGCCGGACGCCATCCAGGCCTACCTCGACCGCGCGGGCCTGGCCGCCGACGGCGCGGTGGTGCTGCCGCTCACCGGCGACGCATCGGATCGGCGTTACTTCCGGGTGATCCGCCGCGGCGCGCCGTCACTGGTCCTGGCGCTGCACGCCGCCCCTTTCGAGGCCGACGCGCTGCCGTTCGTCAACGTCGCCGGCCTGCTTGCGCAGGTGCCCGTGCCGATTCCGTCGATCCTGGACCGGGCGGGCGACCTCGGCATCCTCGTGCAGCAGGACCTGGGCGACGTCACCCTGCAGGCCCACCTCGGCGCGGCGCCGCCCACCGAACACGCCGCGCTGTACCGCCAGGCCATCGGGTACATCGCCGACCTGCAGCAGCGCGGCCAGGCCCTGGCGTCGGACGGGTACCTGCCCTACCGCGTGGCGTTCGACGTCGAGAAGCTGACGTGGGAAATGGAGTTCTTCATCAAGCACTTCTGCATCGCGTACCGGGGCGCTGCGCTCGACGACACGCAACGGGCCGCGCTGTCGGCCGCCTTCGCGCCCCTCGTCCACGAACTGGCCGGCGAGCCGCGCGTGCTCTGCCACCGCGACTACCACAGCCGCAACCTGATGTGGCACGCGGGCCGGCTGTTCATCATCGACTTCCAGGACGCCCGCCTGGGCCCCGACACCTACGACCTGGCGTCGTTGCTGCGCGATTCGTACGTGGACATCACGGACGATCAACTCGACGACCACCTCGCCTACTTCATGGCCCTGAAGGGCATTCCGGCCACGGGCGACGGCGCGCGCGAGTTCCGGCGCCGCTTCGACGTGATGTCGCTCCAGCGCAACCTCAAGGCTCTCGGCACCTTCGGCTACATGACGGCGACGCGGCGTAATCCGGTGTACATCCAGTACATCCCGCGCACGCTGCGCTACGCCCGCTCGAATCTCCTCAAGTACGAGCGGTTCAGCCGCCTGCGCGCCCTGCTCGCACCCCACGTGCCCGAGTTCGCGTAGGGGCGGGCCGCACCGGGCCGCGGCCGGGCGGCTGGCTGGCGGGGCTGCTACAATAGAGGTTTCGGGTCCACAGGAGCGGTGCCGCCGTGCGGTTTGGAGTGTCGACGCAGTTGTACCATGGCCAGCGCCTCGACCGGGCGCACCTCGACGAGATCGCGGCCCACGGCTTCGATGCCATCGAAATCGTGGCGACGCGGACGCACGTCGACTACCACGACGCCGCCGCGCTCGACGGCCTGGCGGCCTGGCTGCGCGACACGGGCCTGCGCCTGCACTCGATGCACGCGCCGGTGACGGAAGCCGTGGTGAACGGCCGCTGGAGCGCCCCGTTCAACAACGCGTCGCCCGTCGAGGCAGTCCGGGCGCGCGCCGTGGCGGAAACCCTGGCGGCGCTGGACCTGGCCCGGCGGGTGCCCGTCGAGGTCCTGGTGGTGCACCTGGGCCTGCCCGACGTGCTGACCGCCGCGCCCGGCGACAACGACCCCGCCGCGGCCCGGCGCAGCGTCGGGGAGATCGCGGCGGCGGCCCGGTCGGTCGGTGTGCGCGTGGCCCTGGAGAACATCCCCGGGCCGCTGGCGACGCCCGCCGCGCTGGCGGCCCTGGTCGAGGACGGCCTCGACGACCGGTCCGTGGGCCTGTGCCTGGACTTCGGCCACGCCCATCTCATGGACGGCGTGCCCGACGCGATCGAGACGATGGGCGGCCTGCTCGCCGCGACGCACGTGCACGACAACCACGGCACGCGCGACGAGCACCTGCCCCCCGGGGAGGGCACCATCGACTGGCCGGCGGCCGTCATGGGCCTGCAGAAGATGGGCTACGACGGCTTGCTGATGATGGAATGCGCGGCGGGCGGCGCCCCGACGGCGCCGCTGCTGGAGCGGGCCCGCCGGGCCTGCGCACGGCTGGATGAGGAAGCACGGAGCGGGTCATGACACACGACGGCACACTGGCGTACATCGAGGACATCGCGCGGCACGCGGGACAGCGGGTCATCATCCGGGGCTGGCTCCACAACCGCCGGTCCAGCGGGAAGATCCACTTCCTCACCGTGCGCGACGGCAGCGGCTTCATCCAGGCCGTCATGTCGAAGGCAGCCGTCAGCGAGGAGACGTTCCGCCTCGCCGATCACTTGACGCAGGAGACGGCGCTCATCCTGTCGGGCCAGGTCCGCGCCGACAGCCGGGCGCCGGGGGGCTTCGAGATCGACGCCACGACGCTCGAGGTGGTGGGGCCCGCCGAGGACTACCCCATCACGCCGAAGGAGCACGGCGTCGACTACCTGATGGACCGGCGCCACCTCTGGATCCGCACCGAGCGCCAGCACGCCATCCTGCGCGTGCGTGCCGAGGTCATCGCCGCGGTGCGCCAGTTCTTCGACGACCGCGGGTTTATCCTGGCCGACACGCCGATCTTCACGCCGGCGGCCTGCGAGGGGACGACCACGCTCTTCCCCGTCCAGTACTTCGACGACGCCACGGCGTACCTCACGCAGAGCGGCCAGCTCTACAACGAAGCCAACGCCATGGCGCTGGGCCGCGTGTACTGCTTCGGCCCGACGTTCCGGGCCGAGAAGTCCAAGACGCGCCGCCACCTGACCGAGTTCTGGATGGTCGAGCCGGAAGTCGCCTGGGCCACCCTCGACGACGTGATGGAACTGGCGGAGGACCTCGTGGTCTCCGTGGTGCAGCGCGTGATCGCGAAGCGGCGCCCGGAACTGGCCCGGCTGCAGCGGGACCTGACGAAGCTCGAGCAGGTGCGGAAGCCCTTCCCCCGCATCTCCTATGACGATGCCGTGGCGCTGCTGAAGGAGAAGGGCCAGCCCTTCGAGTGGGGCGGCGATTTCGGCGCGCCCGATGAGACGCTGATCTCGTCGGCGTTCGACCGGCCGGTCTGCGTGCACCGCTACCCGTCGCAGGTGAAGGCGTTCTACATGGAGCCCGATCCGGGCCGGCCGGAGGTGGCGCTCTGCGTGGACGTGCTGGCGCCCGAGGGATACGGCGAGATCATCGGCGGCAGCCAGCGAATCGCCAGCTACGCGCTGCTCATGCAGCGCATCAAGGACCACGGCCTGCCGCCCGAGGCGTTCGAGTGGTACCTCGATCTGCGCCGGTTCGGCGGCGTGCCCCACGGCGGGTTCGGCATGGGCATCGAGCGGGTGGTGAGCTGGATCTGCGGCCTCGATCACCTGCGCGAGGCCATCCCGTACGCGCGCATGCTGTATCGGCTGTACCCGTAGTGAAGATCGGATTTCTCTCCCTCGGCTGCCCGAAGAACCTCGTCGACTCGGAGGTGATGATCGGGCTCGTGGAACAGGCGGGCCACGCCATCACGCCCGACGCCCGCGAGGCGGACGTGCTGGTGGTGAACACGTGCGCCTTCATCGACTCCGCCAAGCAGGAATCGGTGGACGCCATCCTCGAGATGGCGGAACTGAAGAAGTCGGGGCGCTGCCAGCGCCTGGTGGTCACCGGCTGCCTGGCCGAGCGGTACCGGGACGACCTGCGGGCGCAGATTGGCGAGATCGACGCGGTGCTCGGCACCGGCGAGGTGCCGGCCATCGTCAGCGCCGTCGGCGGGGCGGCGCCGGCCCGTGGGCACGCGGCGCCCGTGGCGCTCTTCCGGTCCCGGGCCGAGGCGGGGGCCGCCCCGGCGCCCGCGCCGCCGCTGCCCGAGTACCTGTACGACGCCGACACGCCCCGCACGCTCGTCACGCCGCGTCACTTCGCGTACGTGAAGGTGGCGGAGGGCTGCGACTACACCTGTGCGTTCTGCATCATCCCGACGCTCCGGGGCCACTACCGCAGCCGCGCCGCGGACTCGATCGTCACGGAAGCCGGGCGCCTCGCCGCCCGCGGCGTGAAGGAACTGCTGCTCATCTCGCAGGACACCACGTTCTACGGGATCGACCGCGGCGAGCGGGGGGCGCTGGCGCGGTTGCTGCAGCGCCTCGACGAGGTGCCGGGCCTCGAGTGGATCCGGCTGCTCTACCTCTACCCCACGACGATCACCACCGACGTGCTGGACACGATGGCGGCCTCGCGCCACGTGTGCCGCTACATCGACCTGCCGCTGCAGCACGCGTCGGCGGCGGTGCTCAAGCGGATGAAGCGGCCGGGCACCGGCGCCACGTACCGCCGGCTGCTCGACCGGATCCGCGCGCGCGTCCCGGGCGTGACGCTGCGCACGACGTTCATCGTCGGCTTCCCGGGCGAGACCGAAGACGAATTCCAGGAACTGCTGCAGTTTGTCCGCGATGTCGAGTTCGATCACGTGGGCGTGTTCACGTACTCGCACGAGGAAGGCACGCCGGCCCACGGTCTGGCCGACGACGTGCCGGCGCGGACGAAACGTCGGCGGCAGCGCGCCCTGATGGCCGAGCAGCGCCGGATCGTGGCCCGGCGCCAGCGGCGGCGCAGGGGTGAGGAGGTCCGCCTGGTGGTGGACGGCCCCGATCCCGCGCAACCCCTTGTCTGGAAAGGGCGGACCGAAGGCCAGGCACCGGAGATCGATTCGTGTGTCTACCTGACGGAGGCGGATCCGGAGGCCTTGAAGCCGGGCGACTTCATCCGGGGCGTCATCGTCGGGTCGCGGGAGTACGATCTGGTGGTGCGGCCGTTGCCCGGGATTTGAGGCCGGTGATATACTAAACTGCTTTGGAAGTCCCATCTGGAACTGCTGAAGTGGGCTCGGAGCCCACTTTTTACGTTTCAGGGGAGGGCACGTGATCGGGAAGGAAGCCGAGGCGAGCCGGATCGACCGGATTCGCGCCGTCGCAGATCGCGTCGCGCAGTCGCGCGGGCTCGAGGTGTTCGACCTCCAGTTCCGCACGGAGTCCCACGGGTGGGTGCTGCGCGTGTTCCTCGACAAGCCCGGGACGCCCGTCGTGGCGGGCCGGGCGGGAACGGCGATCGTCGACGGGGTCACCATCGAGGATTGCCAGCACGTCAGCCAGGATCTCGGGACGCTGCTGGACGTCGAAGACGTGATCGGGCACCGGTACACCCTGGAGGTGTCGTCGCCGGGCCTGGATCGCCCCCTGCGGGGCGCCGCGGACTACGAGCGGTTCGCGGGATGCCTGGCGAAGATCGTGCTGTCGGACGCGGTTGACGGCCAGAAGCACTTCGAGGGCCGCCTCGCCGGGCTCGACGGCGGCGACGTGCTGCTGACGGTCGGCAAACAGCGGCTGCAGCGGATTCCGCTGGCCCTCATCGCGCGCGCCCGGTTGGAAGTGGAGTTTTAAATGGCAGGCAGCAGCAACCCGGTTCAGCAGACGATTGAAGCGCTCGCCAAGGAGCGGGGCATCGATCCCCAGGTGGTCGTCGCGGCGATTGAGGACGCGGTCCTGACCGCCTCGCGCAAGGTGTTCAGGGGCGGCGAGAACCTGAAGGCCCGCTTCAACCCGGAGACGGGGCAGGTGGAACTCGTGGCGGTGCGGACGGTGGTCGAAACCGTTGAGACGCCGGCGACCGAGATCGCCATCGACGAAGCCCGCAGCCTCTACCGGGAGGCGTACGGGGACGAGGTCGCCGACAGCATCGAGATCGGCGACGAGATGGAGTTCCCGAAGCCGACGGACCAGTTCGGCCGCATCGCGGCCCAGACGGCCAAGCAGGTGATCTTCCAGAAGGTGCGCGAAGCCGAGCGCGAGCACATCTTCGCGGAGTACAACCAGCGCATTGGCGAGGTGGTCACGGGCGGCGTGAAGCGCTTCGAGAACGGCGACATCATCATCGAGGTCGGCCGCATCGAGACGGTGCTGCCCCGCAAGGAGCAGTCCCGCGCGGAAAGCTACGCCCCGGGTGATCGGGTGCGCTGCGTCATCCGCAAGGTCGAGCGCAGCACCAAGGGCCCGCAAATCGTCCTGTCGCGCACCGATCCCGCCCTGCTGATCAAGCTGTTCGAGCAGGAGGTGCCCGAGATCTACGACGGCACCGTCGTGATCAAGGGCGCGGTGCGCGAGGCGGGCGACCGCGCGAAGGTGGCGGTCTACTCGCGCGAGCGCGACGTGGACCCGGTCGGCGCGTGCGTCGGCATGAAGGGCACGCGGGTGCAGGCGATCATCCGCGAGCTGCGCGGCGAGAAGATCGACATCGTCGAGTACTCCGAGGACCCGGTGTACTTCGTGACCAACGCCCTCAGCCCCGCCAAGGTGCAGCGCGTCACCATCGTCGACGACGAGGAGCGCGTGGTCGAGGTGGTGGTCGAGGACAAGCAGCTCTCGCTGGCCATCGGCAAGAAGGGGCAGAACGTCCGCCTGGCGGCGAAGCTGACCGGGTGGCGGATCGACATCAAGAGCGAGGAAGAGAAGCGGAAGGAAGTGGAAGCCCAGCTGGTGGGGTTCGACGAAGCGGCCGGCCTGCTCGAAGGCGCGGCGGCCGAGTCGGGCGTCCTGGCGCTGCCGGGGATTCACGACGAAGTCGTGGCGGCCCTGCAGCAGGGCGGCTTCCAGTCGGCGGCGGCCATCGTCGAGGCCGGCGCGCCGGGGCTCCAGCCGCTGGGATTCGACGACGAGACCATCGAGGCGGTCCTGGAGGCCGCGCGTGCCGCCGTCGCGGACGCGTCGCCCGCGGCGGACGACGCCGGGCAGGAACCGGAAACCGAGGCGATCGAGTAAGCCTAGCAGAGGTCAGCGTTGTCCACCGTTCGGATCTACAAGATCGCGGAGTTGCTCAATACCACGAGCCAGGAAATCGTCGCGTTGCTGAAGCGCGACCACGGCATCGAGGTCAAGAGCGCGTCGAGCACGGTTGAAGAAATCGTCGCGCGGCAGTTCGTCGAACGTCTCGCCAAGAAGCGGGGCGTCACCCTGCCCGGCGGCGACATCTTCGCGGAAGGCGCCGCCGCCAAGTTGAAGAAGGCCGGGACGGCCAGGAAGGCCGAGCCGCCGCCGCCGCCGCCCAAGCCTTCCCTGCCGCCGCCGCGCCTGGTCAAGACGGTGAAGCCCGTCGCCGCGCCGGTCCCGGTGCCCGAGGGGGACGCCGTGCCGGAAGCCGCTCCGGACGTCGAGCCGGCCGCGGCCCCGGCGCCGCCCGCCGAGGCGGTGGAACCTCACGTCCCTGCCCCGGTCGCCGAAGCGGCTGGGGCCCACGCGCCCGCGCCGGTGGCCGACGTGCCTGTGACCTCAGCCACGCCCGCCGCGCCGGAGCCGGTGGTAGAGGCGGCCGCGCCCACACCCGCACCGGTGGCCGAAGCCGCCGACACGCCCGTGCCGCACACGCCCGTGACGCACGAGGAACCGGCGGTCGCCGAAGCGCCCAAGGAGGCCGTGGCGCCGGAACCCGAACAGCACGCGCCCGTGGCGCCTAAGGCCGCCGCGCCCAGGGCTGCGGCCCCGGCCGC
>CAYNDV010000136.1:0-12219 GCA_964396055.1 uncultured Vicinamibacterales bacterium
GAACGCCGCGGCGAGGACAAGCGTGGCGGCCAGCGACGCCTCTGCGGCCACGCCCGCTGCTGCGGCACCGGCTGCCGGGCCGCGACCCGGCCCGGCACCCGGCGATGGCCCCCGTGCGGGCGGTGAGCAGGGTCCCGGTGGGTCGGGCGGTGGATTCGGGGGCGGGTTCGGCGGCGGGGGCCAGATGGCCAACCTGACGCCCGAGGAGCGACAGAAGCGGTTCCAGGAACGTCTGCAGAGCATGACGCCCGAGGAACGCGAGCAGTTCATGCAGCGCATGCGCGAGCGTGGCTTCGACCCGGCCAACATGGGCGCCGGCGGTCCCGGCCGCGGCCCGGGTCAGGGGCAGACCCAGCCCGGCACGCGGCCCGGCCCTGCGCCCGCGACGCCGCGCGCCTCGGCGCAGACGATCGACCAGCTCTTCGGCCCCCTGCCGGTCACCGAGAGTCCAGGCCGCGCCTGGGTCTACATCAACCAGCAGATCAAATCGGTCCGCCTCCGGCTCGGCATTTCGGACGGCACGTACACCGAACTGCTGACAGGCGACCTGCAGCCCGGTCAGGAACTCGTGACCTCCATCGTGACGCCGGCCCAGGCGGCCGCCGCCGCGACGCGCTCGCCCCTGATGCCTGGCGGCCCCGGCATGGGCGGCCCCGGCGGCCGGCCCCCGGGTGGCATGCCGAGCGGCGGCACCCAGAGGCGATAAGGCCATGCCCGTCATCTCCGTGCGCGACTTGCGCAAGGTCTACGTGCTCGGCGACATCCAGGTCCACGCCCTGCGCGGCGTGAACGTGGATGTCGAACCGGGCGAGTTCGTCTGCGTGACGGGCCCGTCCGGTTCGGGCAAGTCCACCTTCATGCACATCCTGGGCTGCCTCGACCGGCCGACCTCGGGCCAGTACATGCTCGACGGCCGTGACGTCTCCAAGCTCTCGCGCGATGCCCTGGCCGACGTGCGCAACCACCGGATCGGGTTCGTCTTCCAGGGCTTCAATCTCCTCTCGCGCACGACGGCCATCGAGAACGTGGAGCTGCCGCTGCTCTACAGCCGCGAGCAGGTGCGCGCCCGCGAGCGTCACGCCCGCGCCCGTGAATCCCTGGCGCTGGTCGGCCTAGCGGAACGCGCCCACCACCATCCGAACCAGTTGTCGGGGGGCCAGCAGCAGCGCGTCGCCATCGCGCGCGCGTTGATCAACCGGCCGTCCATCCTGCTGGCCGACGAACCGACGGGCAACCTCGACAGCCGCACCAGCATCGAGGTCATGGACGTCTTCCAGCGTCTCAACGTCGAGCGCGGCATCACCGTGCTGCTCATCACGCACGAACACGACATCGCCGAGTACGGCACCCGGACGATCGCGTTCCGGGACGGTCACATCGTGTCCGACAAGCCCAACACGCACCGCCGGATGGCCGCCGACGAATTGGCCGCCCTGCCGCCCCCCGAGGTCGAGAACGGCAGATCCGCCGCGGCCGCCCCCCAGGCGAGGTAATCCATGCGATTGCTGATGACGCTCCGCGTGGCCCTGAAGGCCCTGAACCGCAACAAGATGCGCACCGCGCTGACCATGCTGGGCATGATCATCGGCGTGGCCGCCGTCATCGCGATGGTGGCTCTCGGCCGCGGCGCGCAGACGTCGATCGAAGCGCAGATCAAGTCGGTGGGCACGAACCTCATCAACGTCTACGCCGGCAACTTCATGTCCATGGGCGTCCGCCAGGGGTCGGGTGCGGCCAACACCCTGACGGTCGAGGACGCGCTGGCCGTGCGCGATCTGCCCGGCGTGCAGTACGTGGCGCCAGGCGTGAGCACCCGCGCGCAGGTCATCGCGGGCAACCAGAACTGGCAGACGCGCGTCACCGGCAGCGACGTCGACTGGCCGGCCATCCGCACGTGGACGGTCAAGTACGGGACATTCTTCACCCCTCAGGACGTCAACAGCGCCTCGAAGGTGGCCGTGCTCGGCTCGACGGTGGCCACGAACCTGTTCGGCGAAGAGACCGATCCCACCGGCCAGGTCATCCGCATCCGGAACCAGCCGTTCAAGATCGTGGGCGTGATGGCGAGCAAGGGCGCCAGCACCGGCGGCGAGGATCAGGACGACAGCGTCGTCATCCCCTACACGACGGCCCAGAAGAAACTGATGGGCATCACGCACATCCAGAACATCACCGTGTCGGCCACGTCGGCCGGCGAGGTGGCGGGCGTCGCCGAGGCGATCTCGACCCTGCTCCGCACGCGGCACAAGATCATGCCGGGCGACTCCGACGACTTCATGGTCCGCACGCTGGAGGAAATGGCCGCCATGCGCACGGAGGCCACCAAGACCATGTCGGCCCTGCTCGCCGGCATCGCCGGCGTCTCCCTGCTGGTCGGCGGCATCGGCATCATGAACATCATGCTGGTGTCGGTCACCGAGCGCACCCGGGAGATCGGCCTGCGCATGGCGATTGGCGCCCGGGGCGGCGATGTGCTGCTGCAGTTTCTCGTCGAAGCCGTCGTGCTGAGCCTCTTCGGCGGGTCCATCGGCATCGCTGTCGGGTTCGGCATCTCGGGTGCCCTCGAGCGGTTCCTTGGCTGGCCCACGGCGATTTCGCCGGACGCCATCATGCTGGCGTTCGGCTTCTCCGCCGTCACCGGCATCTTCTTCGGCTTCTATCCGGCCACGAAGGCCGCCAAGCTCGACCCGATCGACGCGCTGCGCTTCGAGTAACCCTCGTCATCCACAAGGAGTCACGCATGACACGTACGTTCACCCTCCTGGCCCTCGTCCTGACCGTCGCCCTGGCCGTGCCGTCCGCGGCAGGCGCCCAGGCCAAACCCGACTTCACGGGCAAGTGGACGCAGGACATGGAGAAGAGCGACCCGATGGGCGGCCCCGGCGGCGGCGGTGGCCGCGGGCCCGCGGGACCGCAGACCCTGACGATCGCGCAGACGGCGGCCGATCTCACGATCGAGCGCGAGACGCCAAACGGCGTCGTCAAAATGGTCTACAAGCTGGACGGGACCGAGAGCGAGAACAACACCGGCCGCGGCACGTCGAAGACCAAGTCCGTGTGGGAAGGCGCCGCCCTCGTGACCTCGGGCACCCAGACGATGAACATGCAGGGCAACGAGATCACGATCGAGATGAAGGAAACCCGCACCCTCGACGCCGACGGGACGATGGTGGTGGTCACGGTGTCCAAGTCGCCCATGGGCGAGCGGACCCGCAAGACCGTCTTCAAGAAGGGCTAGGCCGGGCCGGCGTCGTCCAGCATCCGGTCCAGATCGGCCAGCGCCCGCTCCAGCATCTCCCGCTGGGCGGGCGTTCTGGCGTACGCCAGGTCCGCGGCCGCCCGAGCCCGGGCCAGCGTCAGCCCCTCGCGCCGCTCCATCCGGGCCCGCTCATCGGCGTTCACCCGGGCAGTACCCCGCCCCGTCGGGTCCTGCCGCGCCTCCTCCTGCTGCGCCTCGACGCCCTTGCTCTCCCACCCTCGGGCCATGCCTCCTCCGTCGTCTATACGTCGCGATCGAGCCCCATCAGGCCCGGCACCAGGTCCGCCCGTCGATCTCTGAGGAACAGTGTCCTGGCATGGGACGCGCCAATCAGGTCGAAATCCAGATCGGCGAACAGGATCGCCTCCTCGTCGGCCGGCGCCCGCGCAATCACGCGACCCGCCGGATCGCACACGAACGACTCGCCGGCGAAGTGCATCGCCGGTTCGCGCCCCACCCGGTTCGCCAGGGCCGTGAAATAACCGTTCTGGAACGCTGCCACGCGCAGTTCAGCCTCGTAGAGGCCCTCGGGCCACTCCCCCACCGTCCCCGCCTGCGGCACCACCACCACCTGGGCGCCCTGCAGCCCGAGACTCCGCATCACTTCGGGGTAGTGCCGGTCGTAGCAGATCGCCACGCCAATCCGCCCGGCGGCCGTGTCGTACACCGGCATGCCGTGGTCGCCCGGCGTGTAGCAGTCCTGTTCCCAGAAGCACGGCATCTGCGCCACGTGCAGCATACGCGTGGTCCCGAGCACCCGCCCGTCGGCATCGATCACCGGCGAACTGTCGAAGGCCCGGTCGCCGTCCCGTTCGTAGAGGTTCAGGACGACGACCACACCGAGTTCCGCTGCGACGCGGGCGAACGCGTCGGTGGTCGGGCCGGGAACAGGCTCGCCCCGGTCCAGCGGGGCGCCGCCCTCGTGACGGTCGCACGGGAAGAAGGGCGTGAACGCCAGTTCCGGAAACGCCACGAGGCGGGCGCCACCGGCCGCCGCGGTGCGCAGGGCCGCCAGGCCCCTGGTGACGCTGGCGGCGTGATCCCCGGACGCCTGGAACTGTACGAGGGCGATTCTCATGAGCGGGGTGCCTCCAGGGCGGCCAGCAACTCGGCCACCGTCGAGCCGGTCACCGGATCGACGAGATCCGGTGCAATCGCCGCCAGCGGTGCCAGGACGAAGGCCCGGCCGCGGAACCGCGGGTGCGGCACGTGCAGGCGGTCGGTTGCGATCCGATGGTGACCGAACAGGATGAGATCCAGGTCGAGCGTGCGGGGCGCGCCGGGAAAGGGACGTTCCCGGCCGAGGCGACATTCGGTGTCGAGCAGCAGGTCCAGCAACTCGTCGGCCGCACCGCCCCAGTGGCCGACGGCGGCCGTGTTCAGGAAACGCGGTTGGGCGCCCACACCCACCGCTTCGGTGTCGAGCGGGGGCGCGGCGGTCAGATCGGGAATGCGGGACTTGAGGAGTCCGAGGGCGGCATCCAGATGGGCCGCGCGATCGCCGAGGTTGCTGCCCAGCGCGATCGCGACGCGGACCACGGGATCCTCCTGGTTATTCGACCCAGCGTGTGGACAGCACGCCCCCACCGGTGCCGGCGCTCGCGGGCCGGCGGCCCAGCAGATCGTCGCGCCCCGCCAGAGCCTGCTCGAAGAACCGCAGCTGCTCGCGGGTCTCGCCCAGCAGCAGTTCGGCCATCTTGCGATGCCTCGCGCTGCCGAGGGTCCCCACCGCCGACTGCCACTTTTCGACGAACGCCCGCACGTGACGCGCATCGTCCTCGATGACGGCGCGGCCCGAGTCCGTGCCTGACGCTGACGGCACCGGGAGGGACGGGATGTCGCCGGGCACCTCGCCGCCCAGGCCTTCGAGGGCCGCCGTGAGCCACGACAGGTGCTCGGCCTCGCGATTCAACACGTACTGGTAGGTATTATTGAACTCGTAGCTTGAGACCTGCCTCGCACCCCGCTCGTGGCGGTCGTACAGCGCCCGCTTGTCGCGGTAGAGGCCGGCGAGCAGCGCCTGTTGTTCCGCGGGCTTCACGAGTTCTGTTTTTCCTTGCAGGTGATGCACACCCGCGTCCAGGGAATGGCGTTCAGGCGGGCCGGCGAGATCGCCTCGCCACAGTCCCGGCACACCCCGTAGGCGCCCCGGTCGATCCGGGCCAGGGCCTCGTCAATCGCCTGGAGGATCTTGGCGTCGGTCTGCTTCAGCTTGAGGGCGATATGGACCTCGTTGTTCCCGCTGGCCTGATCGGCCA
Organism: uncultured Vicinamibacterales bacterium; assembly: GCA_964396055.1. GTDB lineage: Bacteria > Acidobacteriota > Vicinamibacteria > Vicinamibacterales > JAKQTR01 > CAYJPV01. The sequence continues at coordinate 5,518 of CAYNDV010000136.1, forward strand.
GATCGCCCTGGCGCGAGTTGTTCTCCATCGACGCCTGCAGCGGCCGAATCCCCCCCGAGTTCAGGATCTCGGCGCGTTTCCGCATCAGCGCGTCCCGGTACGTCTCTGACATGCCCAACTCCTGCGTCCGAATCCCGACGAACAATAGCCCATCATAGCACGCCCGCTGCGGCCTATTCCGCCCGCAAGGTCGCCAGCGGCTTGCGTCGCAGGACGTCCACGCTGGCCGCCAGCCCCACGCCCATCACCAGGACCACGCTGCCGGCCACACCGGCCAGGACGTAGGCGGGCTGCGGGTGCCACGCCACCTCCAGGGCGAACCGGCTGACGCCCCACGAGAGTCCCAGGGCGGCCACCGAGCCGATCGTGCCCGCCACCAGTCCGAGCAGGCCGTACTCCATCAGCAACAGGGCCGTGATCACCCGGGCCGTCGCCCCGAGGGTCTTCAGAATCGCCACCTCGTACACCCGCTGGAACTTCGTCATCGAAATCGACCCGACCAGGATCAGCAGGCCGCTGACGAGCACGAGCGATCCGACGATCGTGACCGCCAGCGTGATGTTGGTCACCACCGACGCCACGTTCGCCAGGATCTCTTTCACGTCAATCGCCGAGACGTTGGCGAACTGCCGCGACAGGTCCCGCTGCAGCCGCGCCCGCGCGGGGGGCTCTGCGGGCCCCCGCAGGGGGACGATGAAGGTCTGCGGCGCCGCGTCGAGCAGGCCGGGCCGGAAGACGAACATGAAGCCGCCCGCTGAGGCGTCGGACCATTCGACCCGGCGGACGCTCGTGACCCGCGCTTCGACGGTCCGCCCCAGCACATCGAACCGGACCCGATCGCCCACGTCCAGTCCGTAGCGGCTCCTGAGCCCTTCCTCGATCGAGACCTCGCCTGCCCCCCCGGGCGAGGGGTCCCAGAACCGCCCGCCCACCACCTGCTCGTTACGTTCGAGGTGGCCGCGGTAGGTGACGACGTACTCGCGCCCCAGCGATCCCCGTTCGCGTACGGCCTCGTACGACGCCAGGTTGAGGGCGCGGCCCGTGACGCCGGTCACGCGCGCGCGCAGCACCGGAATGAACAGCGGCGTCCCCCTGACGCCCGTTTCCGCGTCCCTGAGAAACGCCTCAACGGCGGCACGCTGGTCGGGCTGGACGTCGACGAGGAACATGTCCGGTGTGTCGGGCCGGAGTTCGAGATTGAACTCCCGGAGCAGGTTGGCCTGCAGCACGCGCACGCCCACCACCAGGAACGCCCCGAGGCCCACCGCCAGGAGGATGACTCGTGTCTGGTTGCCGGGGCGCGCCACGCGCCGGGCGGCGTACCGGACGGCGAAGCGGGGACTCGCCGTCAGCGGCGTCAAGGCCCGCACCAGCAGCCACCCGGCGCCCTGCAGCACGGCCACCACCGCCGCGAACCCTACCGACAGCACCAGGCCGACGGAAAGGGATCCGGCCTGCCACCCCGCGACGGCGACCAGCGCCGCCACCATCGTGGCGATGGCGGCCAGGCGGGCGGGATCGCGCTTGGCCTTCGGCGTCTCAGACGCCCGCAGCAGGAGCGACGGGCGGACGTGCCGGACGTCGAGCAGCGGGACGAGGGCGAACAGCAGCGAGACCAGGAGGCCGATGCCCACACCCTGCGCCACGGCGCCGGGCGCCAGCAGGGTCGGGGTGGTGAAGCCGGCCGCCTGATCGACCATCGGCTTGATGAACGTCAGCGTGGCCGCCGCAATCCCGACGCCGGCCACGGCGCCGACGAGGCCCATCAGCAAGACCTGCGCGACGTAGATCCCGAACACCTGCCGGGTCGTGGCGCCGACGCACTTCAGAATCGCCACGGACCTCAGCTTCTGCTGCACGAACACCCGGACCACGCTCCAGACGCCGACGCCGCCGAGGACGATGATGACCAGGCCGACCAGGCTCAGGTAGTCCTCTGTCCGTTCGAGGTCACGGTTGATGTTGTCCTCCGTGGAGCGGAACGACCGCACCGACACCATACGCGGCGTGAGCTTCGGCCGGAGGTCCCGCGCCACGCCATCGGCCGTGTCTCCGGCCAGGCGCATCGACACCCGGAACGTGGCCCGGCTGCCGTAACTCACGAGGCCCGTCGCCCGCAGATCGGCCAGATCGACGTACACGCGACTGCCGAAGCTGAACCCGCCTCCGCGCCGACCCGGTTCCGCGGCGATGACGCCTCGGATGGTGAAGGGCCGCTCGCCAATCACCAGCGCGTCGCCGACGGCGACATCGAGTTGCGCCAGCAGGTCCGGCCGGACGAGGGCTCCGCCGCCCGCCAGCAACGCGTGCGAGTACGGCCGGCCGTCCTCGAGCGCGAGTCGGCCGTAGAGCGGGAACCCCGGTTCCACGCCGCGCAACTCGGCCAGGCGCGCCGTCGGCTTCGCCGCATCGGCCGGCCTGACCATGCTCAGGGTCTCGAGTTCGTGGATGCGCTGCAGCGCGGGCACCGCCGCCAGCTGTTCCTCAATGGCCCCGACGACGGCCTGGTCCCAGGGCCGGTTGGTCGACACGACCAGGTCGGCGCCCAGAATCGTGCGGGCCTCGCGCGTCAGCGTGTCGCGGACGGCGGTGATGACCGACCGGATCGCAACAATCGACCCGACGCCGATGGCCAGACACAGGAAGAAGAAGACCAGGCGCTTCCAGGCCGCGCGGAGCTCGCGCAGCGCCATGCGCAGGACGAACCCCATGTCAGGACTCCGTTCCGCCGGTCCGCGTGTCGCCCTCGACGCGGCCGCCGCGCAGCCGCAGGACGCGGTCGGCGTGGGAGGCCAGCGTCATGTCGTGCGTGGCCAGCAGCAGCGTCACCCCGCGCGACCGGCGGATATCGAGCAGCAGTTCCATCACGTGCTGCCCGTTGCCCCCGTCCAGGTTGCCGGTGGGCTCGTCGGCCAGGAGAATCGGCGGGTCGTTCGAGAGCGCCCGCGCCAGGGCCACGCGCTGCTGTTCGCCGCCCGAGAGCTGTGAGGGGTAGTGGTGGCCCCGCGCCGTGAGGCCGACCTCGTCGAGCAGCGCCCGCGCCCGCGTCCCGGCATCGCGCCGGCCGCCGATCTCCATCGGCACCATCACGTTCTCGAGGGCGGTCAGGGACGGGATGAGGTGGAAGAACTGGAAGACGAATCCGATCTTCCCGGCCCGAAGCCGCGCCAGGCCGTCCTCCCCCAGGCCGGTGATGTCCCGGCCGTCGATCGCTACGGTGCCTGTGCTTGCGGCATCGAGGCCGGCCACCAGCCCGAGCAAGGTCGACTTGCCGCTGCCCGACGGGCCGATGACGGCGACAAACTCTGCCCGGGCCACATCGAGGTCGAGCGGGTGGAGGATCGTGAGCGGCTCGGCGCCGCTCATGACGGTCTTGGACACGTGACGCAGCGTAATCATGGGGTCACCACGGAACGGACGGCCCGCTCGATCAGGGGATAGAGGTTGTCGGCGACACGGACCGTGCCCTCGGCGTTGGGGTGAATCCCGTCGGCCTGATTGAGTCCCGCCACGCCCGCCACGCCGTCGAGCAGGAACGGCAGCAGCGCCACGTCGTAGTCGTCGGCCAGATCCTGATAGACCCGGCGGAACGCCCGTGTGTAAGCGGGCCCGAGATTCGGCGGGGCTTCCATGCCCGCCAGCACGACGGTCACGCCCCGGTCACGTGCGCGGTCGAGGATGCCGGCCAGGTTGCGCCGCAGTTCGTCCACCGGCAGGCCCCGCAGCGCGTCGTTGCCGCCGAGGGCCACGATGAGCACCCGCACGTCGCCGTCGAGGGCCCAGTCGACGCGCCGCAACCCGCCCGCCGAGGTGTCACCGGACACGCCGGCGTTGATGACCTCCGCCGGGAGGCCGGCGTCCCGCAGGCGCGCCTGGATCAGGGCGGGGTACGCCTGGTCCGCGGCAAGTCCGTACCCGGCGGTGAGGCTGTCGCCCAGCGCCACCACCCGGACGGGCGCTGCGGCGGCCGCCTGTGTCCCGGCTGGGGCCGGAGCCCCAGCCTCCCGCCGGCACCCCGCGCCGAGGGCGATGCCTGCCGCCAGCCCCACCAGCACAACTCCCAGCGTGCGATACGCGCGTGGATCACGTGTCAGCATGGCTCCTCTGTCTGTGGCGTACCCGTCATTATCCCCCACCGGGCCCCGTCCGACGCAACGGGCCGCCCCAAACGCCGGCGTGGCGCACGCCGCCCCTGGAAAGACGCTCTTGCCGGCGGCGGCGGTTCCCGGCCCGTCCCCTTCACAATCCTGGCGCGGCGTAGTACGCTGTGCGCTGCTCTCGGTGCCGATCCAGCCGGCAAGCCCACTCGCACCGCCGGCCGGGGTCGGCGGACCGTCGGCGCGGCCCACTGTCCTTCCCCCCAAAGCCAGTCACCGAGCACGTCAGGCGCCCGGCTGCCGGAATCCCGTCAGCCCGTGGCGGCAGATGCGGGAAGGCCCCGGAACACGCGGTATTTGAGCCGTTTGGAGGGGGCATGGAGGTTGCGTAAAGCCCCGGAGGTCGGACCAGTTACCAGCCCGGGGCGCCGCAAGCACCTCCTCGGATCCACCCGGTTCCTTTCGGAGACAGCACACACATGAAACGGGAGCACATCACCATCGACGGCAACGAGGCAGCCGCCTCCGTTGCGCACCGCACCAACGAGGTCATCGCCATCTACCCCATCACCCCCTCGTCCAACATGGGCGAGTGGTCGGATGAGTGGTCGGCGAAGGGCTACAAGAACATCTGGGGCACCGTTCCACAGGTCGTGGAAATGCAGTCCGAAGGCGGCGCCGCCGGTGCGGTGCACGGCGCCCTGCAGGCCGGCGCCCTGACGACGACCTTCACGGCGTCGCAGGGGCTGCTCCTGATGATCCCGAACATGTACAAGATCGCAGGCGAGCTGACCTCGTACTGCATGCACGTGTCGGCCCGCACCGTGGCCGCGCACGCGCTGTCGATCTTCGGCGATCACTCGGACGTGATGGCCTGCCGCCAGACCGGGTTCGCCATGCTGTGCTCCGGGTCCGTGCAGGAGGCGCACGACTTCGCGGCCATCGGTCAGCTGGCGACGCTGCGCGCCCGGGTGCCGGTGCTCCACTTCTTCGACGGGTTCCGGACCTCGCACGAGGTGTCGAAGATCACGTCGATTGCCGACGAGGAACTGCTCGCGCTGCTGCCGAACGAGCTCATCACCGAGCACCGCAAGCGCGCCCTGACACCCGATGCCCCGCTGCTGCGCGGCACGGCGCAGAACCCCGACGCCTTCTTCCAGGCGCGCGAGGCCTGCAACGGGCACTACCTCGCCTTCGCGGGCCACATGGACGCGGCGATGGCGCGCTTCGCCGAAATCACGGGCCGCGCCTACCGCATCTTCGAGTACGTCGGCCACCCCGAGGCCGAGCGCGTGCTCATCCTGATGGGCACCGGCGCGGAAGTGGCCCACGAGACCGTCGAGTGGCTGCAGGCGCAGGGTGAGAAGGTGGGCGTCCTCAAGGTCCGCCTGTTCCGGCCGTTCTCGCTCGAGCACTTCGTCGCCGCGCTGCCGAAGACCGTGAAGGCCATCGGCGTGCTGGACCGCACGAAGGAGCCGGGCGCCCTCGGTGAGCCGCTGTACCAGGACGTGGTGACCGCCCTGCGCGAAGCCCGCGTGGCCGGCACATCGCCCCTGGCCGCGGACCCGGTCATCGTCGGCGGCCGATACGGCCTGTCGTCGAAGGAGTTCACGCCGGCCATGGTGAAGGCCGTCTTCGACGAGATCGCCAAGCCGGCGCCGAAGAACCACTTCACCATCGGCATCATGGACGACGTGACGCACCTGTCGCTGCCCTACGACCTGGAGCTCGACATCGAGCCCGACACGGTGCATCGCGGGGTGTTCTTCGGCCTCGGCGCCGACGGGACCGTGGGCGCCAACAAGAACTCCATCAAGATCATCGGCGAAGAGACCGACAACCACGCCCAGGGGTACTTCGTCTACGACTCGAAGAAGGCCGGCGCCATCACGATCTCCCACCTGCGCTTCGGGCCGAAACAGATCCGGTCCTCGTATCTGGTCAAGCAGGCCGGGTTCGTCGCCTGCCACCAGTACGAGTTCATGGACAAGTACGACGTGCTGGGCTACGCGCGCCCCGGCGGCGTGTTCCTGCTCAACGCCCCGTACGGCGCCGACGAGATCTGGGGCCACCTGAACCGTGAGGTGCAGGACGCCATCATCGAGAAGCGCCTGCGTTTCTACGTGATCGACGCCTACCAGGTGGCGCGCGACACCGGCATGGGCACCCGCATCAACACCGTGATGCAGACCTGCTTCTTCGCCATCTCCGGCGTGCTGCCCCGCGACGAGGCCATCGCCCAGATCAAGAAGGCCATCGAGAAGACCTACGGCAAACGCGGGCCCGAGGTGGTCAAGAAGAACTTCGCCGCGGTCGACCAGACCCTCGAGCACCTGCACCAGGTCACGCTGCCGGCGGCGGCCAGCGCCACCCGCCGCATGCCGCCCATCGTCTCCGACGCCGCGCCGGATTTCGTGAAGCGGGTCACCGCCGTGATGCTGGCGAACAAGGGCGACCTGCTGCCGGTCAGCGCCTTCCCGCCGGACGGCACGTGGCCGACGGCCACGGCCCAGTGGGAGAAGCGGAACATCGCCCTCGACATCCCGGTGTGGGATCCGGCGATCTGCATCCAGTGCAACAAGTGCGCGATGGTCTGCCCGCACGC
>CAYNDV010000137.1:0-12105 GCA_964396055.1 uncultured Vicinamibacterales bacterium
AACTTGAACGGGTCGCGCGCGGTGTCCGCCGGCTCGGGTCTCGGGTGCCCGAGCAGCGCGATTGCCACCTGTGGCACCGGCGCGGCCGCACGGGCCGACGCGCCCGTGGCGGGCGTGCCGGGGGCCTGCCGGGCGGTGGTGGCGCCCTGCGTGTCGGGCTCGCCGCGGAACTGCCACGCCAGCACCGTCGCCAGCGCGAGTGTCAGGGCGGCCAGCGCCACGATCCGCGCGCGCTTAGCGTCCATCGGGGCCCGTCCGGTAGTAGGTGGACATCACCAGGGTCAGCACCAGGGGCGACCCGGGTTCGGCGCCCTCCGACAACGACACGTTGTCGATGGCGACGAACTCCTCGGATGCCTCCACGTCGTGAATGAACTGCCGCACGCTGTCGTATTCGCCCCGCAGCACCATCGTAATCTCGAACCGGGTCAACTGCGGCGCCGGACCGGCGCCGCTGTCGCGCGGCGGCTGTACCTCCTCGAGGCGCCGCTGGTACTGGAGGTCCGCGTCGGCCGCCAGTTGCGCGAGACGCAGGTAGGTCTGCCGCCGCGCGCCGCTGAGGCTGGTCGGGAGGACCGCCGTGTAGAAGCGTCCGAGGTCCGTCTCGGCGCGCTGCTTGTGCTCGAGCGTGGCCCGGGCGGCGTCGTGCTCGCGCTGGGCCACCTGCCGGGCCGCCAGGGCGGCCGCTTCGTCCTGCTCGATCCGCCCCACGCGGGCCGAAAGCGGGAGCACCACCAGCGCCGTGACCAGGCCGTTCACGACCAGCGCCGCCACCAGCGGCACGAGCCAGGCGCGCTTCTCGCGCGCGACGCGCCACAGGAGCCGCGCGGTCATGGCCGGGCTCCTTTCGCGGGCGGTGCCGCGGAGGGTGGCGGGGGCCGGTACCGGCCCTCCAGGCTCGCCTGCAGCAGGCCTTCTTCGTCCATGAACTCCTCGGTGGAGAGCACGTGATCGAAGGCGCCGTCCTGCTCGAGGTTCTCGATGAACGTGTTCACGCCTTCCACGTCCCGTGAGACGACGATGATGGTCACCGTCATGGCGCCGTCGCGATCCACCTTGGGCCGCACGGAGGCGATGCGGACATCGTCGGGCAGCGTGGCCTCGAAGCGGTTGAACAGGTCGGTCCAGGAGAACGCGCGCCGCTCGATGACCGCGTTGGCCTCGCGGGCCGCGGCCGCCGTGGCCTCGAGCTCCTGCGGGTTGATGCTGGCCCGGAGCCGCGAGGCCTCGGCGCGCAGCGTCCGTGCCTTCTCGGCGTGCTGGGCCATGCGGCCCTGGGCCGACGCCTGCCGCCCCGAGAGCACGAACACCTGCCAGAGGTTGAAGGCCGACACGGCCAGCACGATGGCCGCCAGCAGGGCCAGCGAGACGTGCACGAGCCGCTCGTTGTAGAACGGCCGGGTCGAGAGGTTGGTCCGCAGCATGGTCCCGCCTCCCGTCAGACCCGCGGCGCGAGGGCCGAGCCCAGCGCCGGCGTGAGGGTATCGATGAGGTCGCGCGACGGCCCGAGACGGTCCGCGAGCGGCACGGATCGCGTGGGGTCCACCGCGTCCACGGGCACGCCCAGCCGGGCTTCCATGGCCCGCCGCGTGGTGCCCTGCGCGTCGTCGGGCAGCGTCCCGGTGAGGAGGGCCCGGGTGAATCCCGCCCCGCCGAGCCGGTCCTGGTAGTACATCGCCGTCTGGTGGACCAGTTCCGCCAGATGGCCGTCGCCGTCGGCGCCGCGATGGCGGAAGAACACCATGTGCGGCCCGCGCAGGATCGCGATGGAGGCCGCATCCGCAGTGACGTGGATCAGCAGCCAGTCGCCGCCCGGCGCCTGGCCCGAGGCGAAGACCGCATTGATGACGTGGAACGTGGCCAGCCCCACGTCGCCCGCGTGGGCGCCGGCCGCGGCGCAGGCCTGTTCGTACTCGGCGATGATGTCGCGCCGCGCCTGGACGACGACGAAGTCCTGACCCTCGGGGGTGACCAGGCCGGGCACGTGGCTGACCTGGGCGTCCTCGATCCGGAACGGCGCGGCCTTGCGCACCTGGAACCGCACCATCTCGTCGAGGTCGGCCCCGCGGCCGGGCACCGTGGCGAAGCGGACGAAGGAGACCTTGGCGCACCCGTCCGGGACGACCAGGGCGACGCGCCGCGGCCGGCGTCCGAGGGCGGCCAGCACCCTGGCCACGGCGGCGGCGACATCGGCGGGCCGGGCGAGGTTGGGCGCATTGAGCGCCGGGACCACCGCCCCGGGCGCCAGCAGTTCGACGGCGTGGCCCGCCACGCGGAACCCGCCAGGGCGGCTGCCGTCCAGGGCCAGGCCCACGACGTGCCGGGGCGTGATCTCCACCGTGACGTCCGGGGGCGGCGTGCGGACGAGGGACAGGGCGCTCATTCGACGAAGGTCACCTTGTTGATTTCCCGCAGGGTGGACATGCCGCGCAGGACGCGGTCGACCGCGCACTCGCGCAGGAAGCGCATCCCCTCGTCGCGGGCGGTCTTCTTGATTTCCGACGTGGGCCGTCGCTCGAGGATCATCTCGCGGATGGCGTCGGTGAGGTCGAGCAGTTCGCAGATGGCCGTCCGGCCCTTGTAGCCCGTGCCGCCGCACTCGATGCAGCCGGCGCCTTCGTAGAAGACCTGGTCCTTCAGCTGATCGGGCTCGAGGCCCGATTCGACCAGCTGTTCGGGCGTCACGGGCGCGGGGCGCTTGCAGTGCGGGCAGATCACGCGCACCAGGCGCTGCGCGAGCACGCAATTGAGGGCCGAGACGAACTGGTAGGGCTCGACGCCCATGTTCAGGAACCGGCCGAGCACGTCCACGACGTTGTTGGCGTGCACGGTGGTGAAGACCAGGTGGCCCGTCAGCGCCGACTGGATGGCGATCTGCGCCGTTTCGGGATCGCGGATCTCGCCGACCATGATCTTGTCCGGGTCGTGGCGCAGGATGGAACGCAGGCCCCGGGCGAAGGTCAGGCCCTTCTTCTCGTTGATCGGGATCTGCGTGATGCCCTTCAGCTGGTACTCGACCGGGTCCTCGATCGTGATGATCTTGTCCTCGGGCGACTTGATCTCGGACAGGGCGGCGTAGAGCGTCGTGGTCTTGCCGCTGCCGGTCGGGCCCGTCACGAGCACCATGCCGTACGGCTCGGCGATGTACTTGCGGAACCGCTTCAGCTCGAGTTCCGGGAAGCCGAGGATGTCGAGGCGCAGTTCGGTGAACTGTTCGCTGATCGACTCCTTGTCCAGGATGCGGATGACCGCGTCCTCGCCGTGCACGCTGGGCATGATCGAGACGCGGAAGTCGATGGTCTTGCCGGGCACGCGCACCTTGAAGCGGCCGTCCTGCGGCACGCGTTTCTCGGCGATGTCCAGCTCGGCCATGACCTTGATGCGCGAGATGATCGCGCTGTGGTGCTGCTTGGCGATGGGCCGCATGGCCGCCTGCAGCACCCCGTCGATGCGGTACTTCACCGCCACGGCGTCGTCCTGCGTCTCGATGTGGATGTCGGACGCCCGGCGCTGCAGGGCCGTGAAGATCGTCGAGTCCACCAGCTTGATCATCGGGCTGATGTCGCTCGTCAGCCGCTCGACAGTCAGGTTCTCGTCGCCGTTCTCGTCCTCGCGCAGCAGCTGGATCTGGAAGCTCTCGGTGGCCTCCTCGAGGACCCGCTGGGAGCTCTCGCTCTTCTTGAGGATCGACTCGATTGCCGTCCGCGACCCGACCATCACCCGCAGCGGCGTCGAGAGCACCACCTCGAGCTCGTCGATCATCGGGAGGTCGGTCGGATCCGACACCACGATCACCAGCGCCCGGCCGTCGCGCCGGTACGGGACGAAGCCGTAGCGCAGCATCAGGTCCGCCGGGATCGAGCGGAACAGGTCGTGATCGATCCGGAAGCGCTCCAGGTCCACGAACTCGAGGCCATAGCGCTCGGCCAGGCGCCGGGCCTGGTCGCGCTCGGCTGCGGGGTCGACGGCCTCGCCGGGCCGGTCGACGTACACATCGGGCCCGGCCGCCTGGCCGGGCTGCTGACGGGCGTCCACGTGTGTCGTCCTCTCCGCCATCAGTACTGCCCGCCCACCACGGATGTGAGGCCGAACAGCGGCATATACAGCGCGAGCAGCAGGCTCGCAATCACGAGGCCCATGATGATCAGCAGCACGGGCTCCACCATCGCCACGAACCGGGCGAGGTCGGTCTCGATCTCCTCGTCGTAGAAGTCCGCCAGGCTCGTGAGCATCTCCTGGAGCGCGCCCGTGGCCTCGCCCACCTCCACCATCTTCACGGCGACGTCCGGGAACACCCCGCGGGCGAGCATCGCCGAGGCGAACGACTCGCCTTCGCGCACCCGGGCGCCCACCGTGCGCAGTTCGCGGGCCAGGAACTGGTTGTTGGCCGACCGCGCCGCGATGTCGATCGCGTTCACCAGCGGCAGGCCGCCGGCGAGCAGCGTCGAGAGCGTGCGGGCCACCTGCGACGTGCCGAACCGCCGGGCCGTCGACCCGAGCACGGGGACCCGCAGGATCAGCCGGTCGAACCGGGCCCGCTGCTCGGGCCGCTTGAGCCATCCCCAGAGGCTCACCCCCGCCAGCCCCAGGCCGCCCAGCAGCAGCAGGAAGTGCTCGCGGGCGAAGGTCGAGAACCCGATGATGACGCGCGTGGCCAGCGGCAGCTCGGCGTCGAAGCTCTCGTAGAAGGTCGAGAACTCCGGCACCACCTTCAGGACGATGATCCCCACGACGACCAGAGCGAGCGCGATCAGGATGGCCGGATAGACCAGCGCGGCCAGCGTCTTGCGCCGGACCGATCCGATCACCTTCATGTAGGCGACATACCGCCGCAGCACGCCGTCCAGGTTCCCGCTCTTCTCGCCCGCCAGCAGCGACGCCACGTAGGCGCCCGGGAACAGGTCGCCGTGCGCCGCAAAGGCATCGGACAGCGCCGTGCCCGCCCGCACCTTCTCGTACACGTCGTCCAGGACCGCCTTCATGGTCTGGTGCGCCACGCGCTCGCGGAGAATGTCGAGGGACTGCACGAGCGGCATGCCGGCCTTCAACAGCGTGGCCAGTTCCTGGTTGAACACCAGGAACTCGCGCGACGGCACGTGCTTGCGGCTCTGCCCCACCGGCAGCGCCAGCCGGCCCAGCAACCCCCGGGGCGTCATGGCGATGACGCAGAAGCCCTTGTTCTCCAGATCCTGCCGGAGACGCGCCTCGCTGTCGGCCAGGTGGACCTCCTCCACGATCTGGCCGTCGGGCGTTCCCAGCCTGCAGCGATACTCCATCGCAACCCACAAGGAATCAGACAATTAGCGCCATCGTGCGGGACGCTCGATTATATCAGAAGCCCACGGCCCGCCCGGGCAGACCTCGCGCCTGCTCGTATAGACTTTCGCCGGGCCCGATTGGATGGGTCGTGTGCCTCAGCGGTCGCCGGCCGCGCCGGCCTTGGCCATCACGCGCCGGACGTAGGACCGTGTTTCGCGATACGGGGGGACGCCGCCGTGGCGTGAGACCGCCCCTTCGCCGGCGTTGTACGCCGCCAGCGCCTCCGGCAGGTCGTGACGGTCGAGCAGGCCCCGCAGGTGGCGGATGCCAGCCGCAAGATTCGCCTCGGGTTCGTAGGGCGCCGTCAGGCGGTATTGCCGGGCGGTGGCCGGCATCAGCTGCATGAGGCCCTTGGCGCCCTTGCGCGAGCGCGCATCGGCCCGGAACCCTGACTCCACCTCGACGACCGCGCGGACCAGCAGGGGGTCGATGCCGTGCTCGCCGGACAGGCGTGCGATGAGGTCGCCGTACGGCGTCGTGGCATCGGAGACGGCCGGCGCTGGGGGGGCGGGACTGTCCGCCACGGGCGGAGGCTCGGGCGGCACCTCGTCAGGAACGACCGACGCGATCAGGGCACGCGGGCAGGTGATCTCGCCGCCGTTCCGGAGGACCAGCGTCACCTGGTCACCGGCTTCGGTCACCCGGGCCACCGAGACCGTCCGGCCGGACACCAGCGTCACCAGATCGGCGGACGCCGGCGTCGCCGTCACCACCAGGATAACGGCCGCGCCTGCTACGGTTGCCCGTGCGCACCTCATCGGCTATTGCGGCTCCACGTACGCATGAAACACCCGGATCCCGAGTTCCCTCGGATCCCGGGACCCGCCGGGGGCCAGGGCCGGCACGAACGACTTATCGACCTGCAGCGTCATCTCGACCAGTTCGTCCGCGCCGAACTGCGCGGCCTTGAGCGGGATGCGGCGGATGTCGTCGCGGCCGTTCGGCACCTGGAACGTGTCCACGGCCTCGCCGTGCAGCAGCACGGTCACGGTCTGCGGGCCCTCCACCATCTGCGGCTGGCCGTCGTAGTGCAGGAAGAACGTGGCGTTCTGCCGGGGGTTCCTGAAGGACAGCGTGGATTCCTTGCGCGTCCACTGCCACTCGAGCGCGGGGTTGTCCGGCGCCGCCTCCGACGGGTGCCAGCCGTCCTTGAACACGACCAGGACGCTGTCGAACTGGGGCTGCAACTGGAGGCGCGCCGCCCGGTATTCGCGCTGCCCCAGCAGGTCGCCGGCCAGCGGCAGGCGCTGGTTCGAGCCCGGCGCGTACAGGCCGACGGTGACCAGGGCGTCGCCGACGTAGGGATACACGGGGATGAAGATGGTCCTCGTGTACTCCACGGCCTGGCCGGGCTTCCACGCGCTGGTCGGGACCGGCGGGGTGTGGTCGTCGGTCCACATCAGTTCTTCGTCCGCATCCAGGAAGTGGACAAGGACGCGATAGTCCTGATCGAACCGGGCCTGCGGGTCGACCTCGAAGCGGTACTTGATCTCGACCGGGCTTCCGAGGGGGATGCGGGTCTTGCTGAACGTCACGACGGGCCTGGCGACCGGCGCCGCCGTGTCGGCCTTCTCACCGCACGCCGCGCCGGCGGCCGCAGCCGCCAGGACGATGCCGAGCAGAGGGAGTGTCAGTTTCACGCAGGCGATCTCCGGGACGAGAAATAGTACGGTACGAAGGCACCGGTCGGCAACACGCGCGGTTGACCCCTCCGATACCCGCATGGTACCGTGGCCCGAAAAGTCCGGTGGATGGGCGATGAGTCGACGAGCGACCCTGATGGCGGCGGCGGTGTGTGCGGCCCTGGCGGCAGCCGGGTGCCGGGGCGCGTCCACTCCCGTACCGCCGATCGTGGCCCCGCAGGCGCCGCCGGCGGCGGCACCGCCTCCGGCCCCCTCCCCGGCGCCGGCGCCCGCGCCCGCGCCGGACCCCGCGGACGCGCTGATGGCCCAATCGCAGGCGCACTTCCTGGCCGGCGAGCGCGAACTGCAGCTGGGGCACCTCGAGCGCGCCAAGGCCGAGTTCGATCGGGCGCTCGACGTGCTGCTCGAGTCGCCGATCGGCGCGCGCGCAACGCCCCGGCTCCAGGAGCACTTCGATCGCCTCGTCGATCGGATCAGCGCCTACGAGATCCGGGCGCTGGCGCTGGGCGACGGCTTCGCGGAGCAGCCCGAACAGCCCGCATCGCTCGACGAACTGCTGGCGCTGTCGACCACCGAATTGCCGGCCCCCAAGCCCGGGCTGAAGACGGCCGTCGAACTCGATCTGCAGTCAACGGCGCACGACCTGCCGATTCCGCTCAATGGCAAGGTGCTCGCGTACATCGAGCTGTTTCAGGGACGCCTGCGCGACTGGTTCCAGGCATCGCTGCAGCGGGGGCAGGCCTACATGCCCATGATTCAGGGCGCGCTGCGGGCTGAGGGGCTGCCGCTCGACCTGGCGTTCGTGCCCATCGTCGAGAGCGCGTTCCACTCGAATGCCCTGTCGCGGGCCAAGGCGAAGGGCTTCTGGCAGCTGATGCGCGGCACGGCCGTGGAGCAGGGGCTGAAGTACGACTGGTACATCGACGAACGGTCGAATCCCGAGAAGGCCACCGGCGCCGCCGTGAAGTACTTCCGGCTGCTCAACCGCATGTTCAAGGGCGACTGGCACCTCACGCTGGCGTCCTACAACGGCGGTCCCGGGACCGTGCAGCGGGCGGTCAGGCGCCGCGGCGTTGCCGACTTCTGGAAACTGGCCGAGAAGGGCCGCTACCTGCCCCGCGAGACGAAAGAGTACGTGCCGATGGTCCTGGCCGCCATCGTCGTGGCGCGCAACCCGGCGCAGTACGGGTTCACGGTGGCCGCGGCCGAGCCGCCGGCCTTCGACACCGTCGAGTTGTCCGGTCCCGTGGATCTGCGCCGCATTGCCGAGTGGGCGGGCGTCGCCGTCGACGAGGTGCAGAAGCTCAACCCGGAACTGCGCCGCCTCACGACACCGCTGCGCTCCGAGGGATTTCAGCTCCGGGTGCCGGCCGGGACGGCGGCCCCGATTACGGCGCAGCTGGCCGACGCGCCTCCCGAGTACCTGGCGGCCCTGCAGTTCCACACGGTCAAGCGCGGTGAGTCGATCAGCACGATCGCCAACAAGCTCCGGGTGCGGCGAACCGACCTCGCCGAGGCGAACTACCTCACCACCCGGGCGCGCGTGAAGCCGGGCGACCGGCTCGTCATCCCGCGGGCGCCCACCACGCTGCTGGCCTCGCGGACCGACGCGGCCGCCGGCGCGGCGCCGGCCGTGGTCACCGTGCAGAACGCCTCGCCGGGCGGCGGCGAGGTCGAGACCCAGACGCGGTCCAAGGTGACCTACCGGGTGCGCAAGGGGGACACGCTCTACTCGATCGCCCGCTCGTACGGAACCACCGTCGAGTCGATCCGGGAGTGGAACAACCTGAAGGGCAGCCGCATCACTCCGGGCGATCGGTTGACGCTCTACACCGGCCGCGACATCGGCGGCCAGCGCCCGTAGGCCTCCGGCAGAATCTGCCACCCGCCTGCCCCGCCGCTGTCGAACAATGTGCCGCCTGGCGCAGGGGCCGGGCCGAACTCAGGCCCGTTCCGGGACCCGGCTGCGGAACCGCCCTTGCAGCCGCCGGTGGCATGCTCTCGACCTTTCGCAGCGCGGCCGTTGTCGGGATCGATGCCTGTCTGGTGGTCGTCGAGGTGGACGTGTCGCCCGGCCTGCCCGGCTTCACCATGGTGGGCCTGCCGGATCCCAGCGTCCGCGAGAGCCGGGACCGGGTGCGCACGGCTATCAGGAACTCCGGTCACGACCTGCCCATGGCCCGGGTCACGATCAACCTGGCGCCGGCGGACCTCCGCAAGGTGGGCTCCTCGTTCGACCTGCCCATCGCACTGGGTGTGCTGGCGGCCACCGGCGTGGTCCCGCGGCGGCAGGTGGACGACATGCTGGTGCTCGGGGAACTGTCGCTCGACGGCGGGATCCAGCCGACCCGCGGCGTCCTGCCGGCGGCGATGATGGCCCGGCGTCTGGGCATCGTCCGGTTGCTCGTCGCGCGCGAGAACGCGGCCGAAGCCTCCGTTGCCGGCAGCCGGGTGCGGCCCGTCTCGTCGCTGCTCGAGGCCGTCGACGTGTTGTCCGGGGCGGCGCCGCTCGAGGAGGAGCTGCCCCAGCGGGCTCTCGAGGACTCGGGAATCGAGACCTGGGGAGACTTCGCCGATGTCCGAGGGCAGCCGCTGGCGCGTCGGGCGCTCGAAATCGCGGCGGCCGGGGGGCACCACATCCTCCTGATCGGCCCGCCCGGCACAGGCAAGACGATGCTGGCCCGGCGGTTGGCCGGAATCCTGCCTCCGCTGAGTTTCGACGAGGCCCTCGAATCCACGTGCGTGCACTCGGTTGCGGGCCTGCTGCCGGCAGGGGCGGGGCTGCTGAGGGCCCGCCCGTTCAGGGCGCCGCACCACACGGTCTCGGAGGCTGCCCTGGTGGGCGGCGGCTCGCTGCCGCGCCCGGGTGAGCTGAGCCTGGCCCACAACGGGGTGCTGTTCCTGGACGAACTCCCCGAGTTCGGACGCCGCGCGCTGGAGGCGCTACGGCAGCCGCTCGAGGAGGGGACGATCCGCATCGCCAGGGCGGCCCGGCAGAGCGAGTTCCCGGCGCGCATCGCCCTGGTCGGCGCGATGAACCCCTGCCCCTGCGGCCATGCGGGCAATCCGGTCAAGGCGTGCCGATGCACGCCCATGCAGCGGGTGCAGTACTCCAACAGGGTGTCCGGGCCTCTGCTGGACCGTTTCGACCTCGTCGTCGAGGTGCCGTGGCAGGACGCCGGCCAGCACGAGGGGCCGCCGGGGGAGGCGTCGTCGCTCATCCGGGAGCGGGTGGCCGCCGCACGAGCCGTCCAGCAGGCCAGGCGGCCTTCCGAAACGGAGTCCGTCAACGCGCGCCTGGAACCGCGGTCGCTGCGGGTGGTCGCGGGGCTCGACCGGGAGGGGCGTACGTTGCTGACCTCGGCGGTGCGCCGGATGGGCCTGAGCGGACGGGCGCACGATCGGGTCGTGCGCGTCGCCCGGACGATTGCTGATCTGGCTGGCGCGGGCGCCGTGCTCTCGGACCACCTGGCTGAAGCGTTGCTCTACCGGCGCACGTGGTGAGGGCTGGAGCATTTCGCCAGATGTTCGCCGTCCGGGCGAGGGGCTTCATGGTCGGGCTGTACCTGTGGTAAAGTGCCCCATTACGCTGCGTCGACGAGGGCTGCCCGAGGCCTATCGTCGGCGTCTGGTTCGTCCGATACGAGATCCATAGCTGATGCCTGGTTTCCTGTCCCGGCGCTATACGCTGCTCGTCGTGGACCGCTCCTCAGGAGTGGCCCGCCGCCTGACCGTCCGGCTCGGCTGGACTCTCGGGGCCTTCGGCTTCCTCTTCATCCTGCCCGTCCTGGTCGGCCTTGGCATCCGGTGGATGACCATCGCTGAGCTGAGCGGCCTGCGTTCGACGGCGGCCGGCCTGGAACTGGAGAACGCCAGTTACCGGGAGGCGACGGGTGAGCTGGCCGGGCAGATCGTCTCGTTGCAGGGCGTCATTGACGAACTCGGCGCCCGGTCGCAGGTTGATGCGGCTGCGGCCCGGGCGATGGCGAAGCTGCCCTCGGTGGTGCGGTCCAAGGCGATGGGCGGCGGCACGCCGGCGCAGGCGCCCAGTTACATTGCCTCGGCCCTGGCCTCCCCCGAAGACACGTTCGGGCTGCTGCGTGACGTGCTCGGGCGCCTCGAGAATCGCCTGAAGGTCGTCCGGACCGACGTCGAGCGTCGCGAGGCGCTGGCGGCGGCGACCCCGTCCATCTGGCCGACGGTGGGCTGGCTCACGTCCGGCTTCGGGTCGCGCCCCGATCCGTTCTCCGGTGAAGGCAGCCATCATCCGGGCCTCGACATCTCCGCCGACAAGGGGCGGCCGGTCTACGCCACCGCCAACGCCACCGTCGAGTTCGCCGGCTGGTCCGGCAACTACGGCAACCTGATCACCCTGGATCACGGGTATGGCCTGAAGACGAAGTACGGCCACCTGTCGGGGTTCACGGTGAAGGCCGGCAGCCGGGTGACGCGCGGCGACGTGATCGGCTACGTGGGCTCCACGGGCCGGACGACGGGCGCGCACCTGCACTACGAAGTCCTGGCCAACGGTCAGTTGATCAACCCGCTCCAGCTGCTCACGACGCCCCGCTAGGGCGCGTGCCGGTGTCGCGGCGTAGTGGCCCGCCGAGGGCCGACGTGTCGCCGCCGCCCGGCGTTCCTTGACGTCCCTGCGGCGCTCCCCTAGAATCGACGGATACCCCCGTGAAGTGTGACCTCACATGCTAGGTACCCTCCTCGCCAAGGTTTTCGGCACCCAGAACGAACGTGAGTTGAAGCGCCTGTGGCCCGTGGTGGCCGAGATCAACGCGCGCGAGGCGTCGGTGCGGCCGCTCAGCGACGCGGATCTCCGGGCGCAGACGGCGGTGCTGCGCGACCGTGTGACCCAGGGCGCCGCCCTGGACGACGTCCTGGTGGATGCCTTCGCGGTGGTCCGCGAAGCCGGCCGGCGCACGCTCAACATGCGGCACTTCGACGTGCAGCTCATCGGCGGCATGGTGCTCCACAAGGGGCGCATCGCCGAGATGAAGACCGGCGAGGGCAAGACGCTCGTTGCGACGCTGCCGGCGTACCTGAACGCCCTGTCCGGCAAGGGCGTGCACGTGGTCACGGTGAACGACTACCTGGCGCGCCGCGACTCGGAGTGGATGGGGCGCATCTACCG
>CAYNDV010000138.1:0-12077 GCA_964396055.1 uncultured Vicinamibacterales bacterium
CGCCCGCCCCAGGCCCGGCCCATGTTCCACGTCAGCCCGGCGAACCAGGCCGTGTCGCCGAAGCCGGTGATGTCGAACGTGGCGCCGACATCCAGCACGAGGCTCCGCGTCACCGCCAGCGTCGGCCCGGTGAGGAACCCGACGACGGCCGGGGCGCCCGCCGGGCCAGACGTGCCCGGGATGCCGAAGACCTCGGCCACCCACCCGAGCTTGCCGACCACGGGGAATCCCGTCGAGACGGCCCACACAGCCTCGTCCTTCGGGGCGGTGGACCCGTCACCACCGCGGCGCGTGTAGCCGAGGTTGAGATCGAGCGCGACCGGGCCGATCGTGCGGCTCGAGATCGCCAGCAGGTTCAACGCGACTTCGTCCGTCCCCGTCCCCTGGTCCGCCGACCCCGTGGGCAACGCGGCCGTCGCCTGGATCGCGAATGCGGCCAGCAGCGGCACATCGTCCGCGACACGCCACTTCACGCCCACGACGAGATCGGTCATGCCGGCCGTCACCCGTCCGAAGTCGTCGTTGCGCTGCCACCCGGGCGCGATGTCCAGCTGCACGCGTGAGCCGAGGCCGACCTTCAGCAGGAACGGAACGGCAATGTAGTTCGCGAGGGCCCCTTCGGTCTGGCGGGTGCCCCCGGCCTCGAGTTCGAAGATCCCCGGCGCGACGGTGAACGCGTGCGTGGCCACGCTGGGCCGCTCGGGCTGCGCCGCGCGCGGATCGGGCGCCTGGGGCGCGGGGGCCTGCGCGAAGGCGGGGGCGGTCGCGCCCGCCAGGACGAGGGCGGCGCAGGCGGCGGCCAGGCACGCCCGCCGCGCCCCCGGGGCCGGCTGGAAGCCATGTGTGATCATGTGTCCTCAGCATACCCGATTCCGCGTCCCGTTCCGGCCGCCGCCGCCGCAATGCGATAGGATCGAGCCGTGCACCCACCAGCCGACGACCTCTCCGCCCGTGTCGTTCACGCCTTCCGATCGTCGTTCGGCGCGGATCCCGCCCTGGTGGTCCGCGCGCCGGGCCGCGTCAACCTGATCGGCGAGCACACGGACTACAACGACGGCTTCGTGATGCCCCTGGCCATCGACCGCGCCGTCTGGATTGCGCTGCGGCCCCTCGAGGCCCGGCACGTACGCGTGTACTCGATCGAGTTCGACGCCTGGGGCGAGTTCGATCTCGACACGCTCGAACGCGGACCTGACAGCTGGGTGGAGTACCTCAAGGGAGTGGCGTGGGCCCTGCTGGATCAGGGATCGGCCCTCTGCGGCTGGGAAGGCGTGATGTCCGGCAACGTGCCCCTGGGTGCGGGCCTGTCCTCGTCGGCGGCCGTGGAGATGGCGGCCGCGCGCGCGTTTGCCGCCGTGTCGGACCTGGCCTGGGACCCCGCCCGCATGGCGCTCACCGCCCAGCGCGCCGAGAACCGCTGGATCGGCGTCAACTGCGGCATCATGGACCAGCTCATCTCGGGCGCCGGCCGCGCCGGCCACGCGGTCCTCATCGACTGCCGCTCGCTCGCCACGCGTCCCGTCCCGCTGCCCGCCGGGACGGCGGTGGTGATCCTCGACACGGCCACCCGGCGCGAACTGGTCACCTCGGCCTACAACGAACGGCGTGCCCAGTGCGAGGCGGCCTCCGCGGCCTTCGGCGTCAAGGCGCTGCGCGACGTCACGGCGGGCCGCTTCCAGCGCGAAGGCGGGATGCTCGACCCGGTGACGTTCCGGCGGGCGCGCCACGTGGTAACGGAGAACGCACGGACCGAGCAGGCGGCGGCCGCGATGACCGCCGGCAACGCGGCCACCCTCGGCCGGCTGATGGACGAGAGCCACGCGAGCCTGCGCGACGACTTCGAGGTGTCGAGCCCGGCCCTCGACGCGATGGTGGAGGCCGCTCGTGCGGCCGGCTGCATCGGCGCGCGCATGACCGGCGCCGGGTTCGGCGGCTGCGCCGTGGCCCTCGTGCGGGCGGCCGAGGCGCAGGCGTTCTGCACCCGCGTGGGGACCGCCTATGAGGCCGCCACCGGCCACACGCCGTCAATCTATGTGTGCCGCGCCTCCGACGGCGCCTCGGTGACCGCCGCCGCAGGCTGACTGGGGTCGGGTCTGGGGCCGGATCCTGCCTCTCGAACCCGGGTCGGCCACTCATACTGTCGGTGCCAGGGTGGCGCGTCGAGCGCCCTCGCCGCTCAGGCGGGCGGGGCGGCGTACTTGATGATGCGCACCGCCTCCAGCGTGACCAGCCCCTCGGTGACGAGTTGATCGACGACAGGCAGGAACGCCTGGATCTCCTCCTCCGCGTCGACGATCTCGATCACGATCGGCAGATCCGACGACAGTTCGAGCAGCTTCGCCGAGTGGACGCGCGAGTGCTTGCCGAACCCGAGCGGCCCCTTCAGCACCGTCGCGCCCGCGAGATGCGCCTCGCGTGCCCGCCGGACGATGGCTTCGTAGAGCGGCCGGTCGCCACCCGGCGCCCGGTCGTTCTCGCCGAGGAAGATTCGGAGCAGCACGCCCTCTTCCGGCAGCTTCATCGTCTTCACCTCCCAGGCGGCGCTGTCGCCCTGCGACGCGATCACGTCCAGGCCGGCGCGGGCACGCCCCCGGCCATCACCCTGGTAGACCACCACGTGCGCCCGTTCGAGCGTCACCGTGCCGCCGCGCAACGCCGGCTCCACCTTCGAGAGCAGCGCCTCGATCCGCCGCGGGCCGTCCACCACTTCGACGATGACGGGCAGGTCCTGGACCAGCTTCCAGGCAGACTCCGTCGTCACGGCGCCGTCTGCACCCAGGCCGGCAATCCCCCTGAGCACCGTCGCACCCTGCAGGCCCTCGCGGCGCGCCGTTTCGACGATCCACTGATACAACGGCTCGCCGTGATGCCGGGCCAGGCTCGAGAGATGTACCCGGCACAGCACCTGCTCGGCCTCGATTCTCATCGCCGCCTCACACGGGGAACCAGGTCTTCGCAAGGATCACACCGGCTCTCACCGCCAGCAGCCCCGCGACGACGCTCAGGGCGACGTTGGCCGTCGCCGGCAGCCAGGCTCCGTCCTCGAGCAGCGCGTGGGTCTCCATCTCGAAGGTCGAGAACGTGGTGTACGCCCCGAGGAACCCCACGCCCAGCGCGAGGCGCAGGGCGTCGCCCTGCGGGAGCAGCCGGGGCGCCAGCCAGCCGCCGAGCAGGCCCAGCAGGAACGATCCGCTCACGTTGACGACGAACGTGCCGAGCGGAAACCGCCCGTCCACCAGCGTGTCGGCCCACCGCGCGGTGACGAACCGCGCGTTGGCGCCCAGGAACCCGCCGGCGCCGACGAGGAGGTACGGCCAGAGTCGCGACATGCGGCGGCAGCATGACACAGGGGCCGCGTGCCCGGCAACGCCGCACCCCGTCTGCGCTGGCGTCTGTCGTATACTGGCCGCCCGAGCCGTGCTGAAACGTATCTGGCAATCGATCGTGCTGCGGGGGCCGGTTATCCCCGCCACCGACCGGGATCGGGCGTTCGTCACGATCCATACGCTGGTGCTGCACCTGCGGCCGGTGAAGGTGCCGGCCCGGGCCATCCGGTTCACGCACACCTTCGGCCTGGGCGGATCGTCACTCGTGCTCGTCACCCTCCTGGCCGCCACGGGCATCCTGCTGATGCTCGGCTACCAGCCCGCGCCGGGCGCGGCGTACGAGTCGATCCGCACCATCGAGCGCGACATCGCGTTCGGGGCGCTCGTCCGCGCGATGCACTACTGGAGCGCCAGCCTGCTGGTCATCGTCGTCCTGCTGCACATGGCGCGCGTCTTCCTGACGGGCGGGTACCACGGCCCGCGGCAGTTCAACTGGGTGATTGGCGTCTCGCTCGTCGGCCTGGTGCTGGCCAACGCGTTCACCGGGTACCTGCTGCCCTGGGATCAGCTGTCGTACTGGGCTATCACGATCTCGACGGGCATGCTGGCATACGTGCCAGGCGTCGGGGCCGGTCTGCAACGAATCGCCCGCGGCGGCGCGGATATCGGGGTGGACACCCTGGTGCTCTTCTACACCATCCACACGTCGATCGTGCCGGCGCTGCTCGTGGTGATCATGTCGCTGCACTTCTGGCGGGTTCGGAAGGCCGGCGGCGTGGTGCTGCCGCCCGCGCCGCCCGGCACGCCGCCTGAGGCGGAACCCGAGAAGGTGATGTTCCTGCCCCACCTGCTCATGAAGGAGGTGTCGCTCGCGCTGGTCATCACCGCCGCCGTCACCGTGCTGGCCACCGTGTTCGGCGCGCCGCTCGGCGACCCGGCCAATCCCGGCATGAGCCCGAACCCGGCCAAGGCGCCGTGGTACTTCATGGGCTTCCAGGAACTGCTGCTGCACGTCCCCCCGGTCATCGCGATCGTGGTCGTGCCGGTGACGGGCCTGCTCGCGCTGCTGCTGCTGCCCTATCTGCCCCATGAGGAGCGGCCCGCGGGCTGGACGTGGCTGTCGGTCCGGACAGTCGGCGTGGCGTGCGCGGCAGCGTTCGCCCTGCTGACCATCGTCGGCGTCTTCTTCCGCGGACCCGGCATGGCCCTGGTCTGGCCGTGGGCCCGGTAATGGAACGCCGCCAACTCCTCACGCGCGTCTGGTCGGTGCTGGGCCTGACGGCCGCGGTCGAAGCGGTCTGGGTGACCACCTCGTTCCTGCGCCCGCGGCAGCGTGGCTCCGCGGAAACCGGCGTGATGGTGGCGGGGCGCCTCGACGACTTCGAGCCCGGCAGTGTCACCGCGTTCCCGGCCGGCAGGTTCTACCTCGTGCGCCTGAAGGAGGGCGGCTTCATGGCCCTCCACCGCGAGTGCACCCACCTCGGGTGCACGGTGCCCTGGGACGGGGCGGCGCAGCGCTTCGCGTGCCCGTGCCACGCTTCGTCGTTCGACATGACGGGCCAGGTGGTCGGCCCGCCCGCGCCCCGCCCGCTCGACTACTACCCGGTCCGCCTCGAGAATGGACAGGTGAAGGTGGATACGCGCCAGCGGCTGACACGCCAGGCGTTCGACCCGTCGCAGGTAACCACGGCATGACCCGCGATCCGCTCGCGCCGTGGAAGACCGCGGCCCTGGTGGCAGCCGTCGTGATCGTGGCGGTGGTGCCGCTGTCGCGGCTGCGCCCGCCGCGGGCGGGCGGCGCGGCCGACGCCCTGCGGGCGCCGGCCACGTTTGTCGGCAGCGCGGCCTGCCGCGAATGCCACACCGCCGCGTACAACAAGTGGAAAGGATCGGATCACGAGCGGGCCATGGACCTCGCCACCGAGCAGACGGTCCTGGGCGACTTCAACGACGCCACGTTCACCCACCGCGGCGTCACGTCGCGGTTCTTCCGCCGTGGCGGCAAGTACTTCGTCGAGACCGAAGGGCCCGACGGCAAGCCCGGCACCTTCGAGATCGCGTACACGTTCGGCGTGCGGCCGCTGCAGCAGTACCTCGTGCCCTTTCCCGGCGGGCGTCTGCAGTGCCTCACGGTCGCCTGGGACACCGTCAACAAGCGCTGGTTCCATCTCTACCCGGACCAGACCATCCCGGCCGGCGACTGGCTGCACTGGACGCGCAACGCCCAGAACTGGAACGGCATGTGCGCCGAGTGCCACTCGACCAACCTCCAGAAGAACTACGACGCGGAGAAGGAGACCTTCGCCACCACGTGGTCCGAGATCAGCGTCGGGTGCGAGGCCTGTCATGGTGCCGGGTCGCGTCACGTCGCCTGGGCGCGGGTGCCGCCCATGGCCCGCGCGCCGATCGAGCACAAGGGCCTGCTCGTGCCGACGTCCGGCATCCCGCCGGCGCAGCTCGTGGAGCTGTGCGCGCCCTGCCACTCGCGGCGGGCCGAGCTGGGGGACTACGATCACTCGGGCCGCCTGCTCCTCGACCACATGATCCCGTCGCTGCTGACCGAAGGGCTCTACGAGGCCGACGGACAGCAACTCGACGAGGTCTACACGTACCAGTCGTTCCTCCAGAGCAAGATGTACGCGCGGGGCGTGCGCTGCAGCGACTGCCACGACAGCCACAGCGCGACGCTGATCAAGACGGGCAACGACCTGTGCCTGCAGTGCCACCAGCGCGAGGTGTACGACTCGTCCGACCATCACTTCCACAAGAAGACCGTGGAGGGCCGGCCATCGGATGGCGCACTGTGCATGAAGTGCCACATGCCGGAGCGGCCGTACATGGTGGTGGACTGGCGCGCCGACCACAGCTTCCGCCGGCCGCGGCCCGACCTCAGCGCCGAGATCGGCACGCCGAACGCCTGCACCCAGGCGGGGTGCCACGCCGACAAGCCCCTCGCATGGTCGCTGAAGGCGTACCGCGAATGGTATGGACGCGCACGCCTGCCGCACGTCGGCACGACGTTCGCCGCCGCCCGGCGCGGCGACCCCGCCGCCGCCGACGTGCTGCGCCGGATCGCCACCGACACGCTCCAGCCCGTCATCATCCGGGCCACGGCCCTGCACTACCTGCAACAGTACCCAGGCACCGACACAAGCCGTGTCTTCCGCGCGGCGCTCACGTCCGACGAGCCGCTGCTGCGGTTCGTGGCGGCGTCCGCCTTCGCCGAGCCGGACCCGGCCGCCCGGGCCGCCGCGCTCGGGCCGCTGCTCGCCGATCCGGTCAGGGGTGTCCGCCTCGAGGCGGTCACCGCCATCGCCGGCATGCCGCTCGATCGGCTGAAGCCGTATCAACGGGAGGCGTTCACGCTCGGCGTCGAGGAGTACCGCGCGTCGATGGCGTACTCACTCGACTTTTCTTCGTCGGGCATGAACCTCGGCAACCTGTACTCGAACCTCGGCGACGCGGCCGCGGCGGAGAAGTACTACCGCCTGGCGCTGAAGGTCGACGACCTGTTCTTCCCGGCCAAGGTCAACCTGGCGGTGCTGCTGAGCGGCCAGGGCCGGAACGCCGAGGCCGAACGCCTGCTGCGGGACGTGGTGGCCGCCTATCCGGACAATCACGAGGCGGCGTACTCGCTGGGCCTGCTCATGGTGGAGATGGGCAAGGCGGGTGAAGCCGTCGGGTTGATCGCGAAGGCCGCCGAGGGCCAGCCCCGCAACGCGCGGGCCCGGTACAACCTCGGGCTGCTCTACCAGCAGCTCGGCCGGTTGGACGAGGCGCTGCAGGCGCTGCAGGCGGCTGTCGCGCTCGAACCGGCCAACGGCGACTTCCTCTTCGCCCTGGGCGACCACTACCTGCGCCGCGGGCGCAGACAGGACGCGCTCGCCATCGCCGACCGCCTCATCGCCGCCTTCCCGCAGGATCCCGCCGGCGCCCAGCTGCGCGCCGCCGCACGGGCCCGATAAATCAATCCCGGATTGAATATTCCAGCCGAGCGCAGAATTCAATCCGGGATTGATTAGCGGCGTCAGAAGCAAGAAGCCAGAATCAAGAAGGGACACTCGCTTCTTCCCTAGTCGAGATGCCCCCGCTCCGAGTCCCCCATCTCGACGCCGCCAGCCGGGAAGTACGCCGTCCACCGCCGTGACACGAGCGCGGCGGTGTCGGGATCGCACGACACCTCCTTCGGGTACCACGGCTTCATCCGTGCGTCGATGACGATGGGCGGCGTGTAGGACACGTGGTGGCGGACGACGCGCGCGGCGGCGGCGTGGATGTCGGCGCCAGGCTCGAAGCGCGTGAAGGTGGTCCACAGGAAATTCATCGTGCTGGCGCAGGCGCGGGCGGGCTCGTCGGAGACGATCACGAGCGGCCACTGCGCGAAGGCGGGATCGGCCGCGAGCCGGGCCGCGGCCTCGCGATCGTCGGCGAACGGGGCGCAGCCCGCCACCAGCACGCCCGGGCAGAACACCTGCACCTCACGGCAGCCCGCAGGCACGCGGTCCGAGCGGAACTCGCGCGGCAACTCGCGCACCTTCGGCCCCACGCCCAGCCACACCGCCTTCGAGCCCTCGTTGACCGTCGGCCCGGTGTAGTCGAGCGTGTCCATCGACAGGTTCGAGAACACGTAGAGATCGGTTTCGGGGTTCGTGCGCTCGAGCACGTGCACCAGCGTGGCGCGGAAGTCCCGCAGATCCACGTCGCCGTCGGTCACCAGCAGGCATTTCGTCAATGACAGTTGCCCCTCGCCCAGGATGCGGAACGCGGAGGCCATCGCTTCGCGCTTGTACCGCTGGCGCACCTTCGCGCCGGCCAGCGAGTGATAGCCGGTCTCGCCGTACGACCACAGGTCCACGACGGCGGGCATCACCAGCGGGAAGAGCGGCGAGAGCAGCTCCTGCAGCAGGTCGCCGATGAAGAAGTCCTCCTGGCGCGGCTTGCCCACGACCGTGGCCGGGTAGATGGCGTCGGCGCGCCGGGCCATGCGGTCCACCGTGAAGACGGGATAGTCGTGCTGCAGCGAGTAGTACCCGTAGTGGTCGCCGAACGGCCCCTCCGGGCGCCGGACGCGCGGCGCCACGGAGCCGACGAGCGCGAACTCCGCGCCGGCCACGAGCGGATGCGGGCCGACGCCCGCCACGCGGGGCAGCCGGCTGCCGGCGATGAGCGACGCCAGCATCAGTTCGGGGATGTTCTCGGGCAGGGGCGCGATGGCGGCCAGCATCAGCGCCGGCGGCCCGCCGAGGAACACGGTGACGGGCAGCGCCTGGCCCTTTGCTTCGGCCGCCGCGTAGTGGAAGCCGCCACCCTTGCCAATCTGCCAGTGCATGCCGGTCGTGCGGGCGTCGTAGACGTGCATCCGGTACATCCCGAGATTGTGGCCTGGCCGATCGGGATGCTCCGTGTAGACGAGCGGCAGGGTGACGAACGGCCCGCCGTCCTCGGGCCAGCACGTCAGCGCCGGCAGCCGGTCCAGCCGCACCTCGTCGGTGACGACCTCGGTCACCGGTCCGCGCCGCGCCCGCGACAGCCCGACACGCAGCGCCTCTCCCGCCAGGTCGCGCGCGCCCCACAGTTTCGCCGGCGTCGGCGGCATGATTGTCTCCGCCAGGTGCACCAGGCGCTTGATGAGCCTCAGCGGCCGCGTGCCGAAGGCGAGCGCCGCCCGGCGGCTGGTGCCGAACAGGTTGGTGACCAGGGGGAAGTCGGCGCCACGGACCTTCGTAAACAGCAGCGCGGGACCTCCGGCCGCGATGACGCGCCTGTGGATTTCAGGGACCTCCAGTTTCGCGTCGACGTCCGTGTCGATCACCATCAGGTCGCGATCGCGACGGAGGTGTTCCAGGAAGGCGCGGAGGTCGGGGAAGCCGGTCTCGGGCATGGGCCCATTGTACCGGCGGACCCGCTTGTCCGGCGGCGTGATCAGCGCGACGGCGGCACGTCGATGTTGACCACCGCCACTTCGCCGGGCCGGACCTCGACGGTCCGTTTCGCGCGGACGCGCCGGCGGGTGCTGACGAACTCGAGCTGGTAGGTTCCGGGCGCCGTCAGCAATCGTCCGCTTTCGGTGGTGCCAATCTGGACGCCGCGATCGAAGATCTGCAGTTCGACCGGCGCGAACGCGGCGATCCAGCCGGCGAAGATGGGCACGTGGACGTCCTGCCGCTCACCGGCGCGGACCCGCACTTCGGTGGTCACGCGGCCCGCCTGGCTCGACACGGTGATGCGGTGGTCGCCCGCCCGAATGCCGCCCAACTCCACGGGTGCGTGCCCGCGGGCGACGCCATCGATGAAGACCGAGGCGCCCGGCGGATCGGTGGTGACCCGGACGCTTCCCACCTTCGCCACCCGTTTCTTCGTGGCTGCAGCAGGGGGCCGCGGTGCGGCTGGCGGCGCGGCGGCGACCGCCGCGCCAGGAGTGTCCGGCGTTGACGGAGGCGCGAGGCTGGCCGCGACGGCCTGCAGACGTTGCAGCCACGTCCGATCGATCCGCTCGAACCCGGAATAGACGAACGCGACAGCCAGGCACCCGACCACCAGGCGCGTCGCCCACGGCCGCAGCTCTGGAAGCCGGACGCCAGCCCAGGCCTGCGCAGCGTTCCGGCCGCCCCATGCCGCCCCACGCGCCGCAGCGCCGAACGCCCGCCAGGCCAGGACGGCGACAGCCGCCGTCGCGCGCGCGAGGGCCACCGCCGCGCCCCACGCGAACCTCGCGCCTCGTCGTGCGCCGACGGCGATGGCCCGGCCGGCAACTGCCGTCGCACCCCATGACGCGGCCGCAGCACGGATCGCCACCGGCCCGGCGGTCCGGGCGAACCGCACCAGGTCATTCGTCCCGGCATCGACCGCCGTCCGCACGCGGGCCATCGCGCCAGACACGTGCGGCCACGGCCGCACGGGACGACCAGGGACGAGAGCGTCCGCCAGCCTCGGCCGTGCGGCGACACGCGGAGCCGCTCCGGGAGTGGTTCCTTGCGCCCGGGCAACGACGCGAAGACGGGGCCGATCCCGCGGTACCGGGGAGCCCGTCACCTGGGACAGGTCGCCGCTCCCACACGCGGAATGGGACGCACCTGCCGCTGCCGGAACGCCCGACCGGCGGACAGGCGCCGGTCTGGCCTCGTGCCCCGGTTCTGCGCCGCCGTCCGCCGCCCCGGCGACGAGGTCGGAAAGGGCCTGTGCGAGGACGAACACGGACTCCGGCGGCGGCTCGTACGCGGCCATCTCGTCGGCGAGTGTCGGCGTCCCTGGCGCCAGGAGGTCGCCGGCCACGGTTCGCGCTGGCACCTGCGGGCACGCGGCGATTGCCTCGGAGGGAGGCACGGTCGGACGGGGACCGGGCTGGTCGGATGGCTGCTCCGGGTGGGACCGCATGGGGCAAGCCCGTTGCAAGGGTCACGCCTGCCGCCAGGCCCAGCGGAACCGGCCGGATCGCGGTGTTCTGGCCGCATTCGGGCGCTGTGTCCCGGTCCGGCGCCACTGCGCCGGCTTACGACGCTGGGTGGTGGATTACCGAGTTGTGCGTCCTGTATCCTGTCCGCTGCATGACCGCGCTGCCGCACCGCCGCTACAATCCGCTGCTCGATGAGTGGGTCCTGTGCTCGCCCCACCGGCTCGAACGGCCGTGGCAGGGCGATTCGACGCCCCCCTCCGGCAGCCGCCTGCCCGCCTACGACCCGGGTTGCTACCTCTGCCCAGGCAACCTGCGGGCCAACGGCCAGCGCAATCCCGCGTACGCGTCCACGTTCGTCTTCGACAACGACTACCCGGCGCTGCTGCGCGAGTCGGCCGCGCCGGCGACGGCGCACCCCCTGCTGCGCGCCGAACCGGCGGCCGGGATCTGCCGGGTCATCTGCTTCTCGCCCCGGCACGACGTGACACTGGCGGACATGCCGCCGGCCGACATCCGGCCCGTCATCGACACGTGGGCCGACGAGGTGGCCGTGCTGGGCGCTCGCCCCGACATCGCCTACGTGCAGGTGTTCGAGAACAAGGGCGCGATGATGGGCTGCAGCAACCCGCATCCGCACTGCCAGGTCTGGGCGACGGGGTATGTGCCCATGTACCCGTCCCGACGCACGGCGGCTCAGGAGCGCTACCGTGCCGCACACGGCACCGACCTGCTCGGCGCGTATCTCGCGGCCGAACTCGAGGCGGGCGAACGTGTCGTGGTCGCCAACGCCCACTGGGTGGTGCTGGTGCCCTACTGGGCCGTGTGGCCGTTCGAGACCATGGTGGTGCCGCGGCGCCACGTGGCGGACCTGCCGTCGCTCGAGAACGCTGAGCGCGATGCACTCGCCGAGATCCTGGCCGACCTGAACGGGCGCTACGATCGCCTGTTCCGGACGTCGTTCCCGTATTCCATGGGCTGGCACCAGCGGCCCACCGACAGGCAACCGCACCCGGAGTGGCGGCTGCACGCCACCTACCTGCCGCCGCTGCTCCGCTCGGCCTCGGTGCGCAAGTTCCTCGTCGGGTTCGAACTTTCCGCCGAGCCTCAGCGCGACATCACGGCGGAAACGGCAGCGGCCCGACTGCGCGACATCTGATTCAGGGTTCGCGGGTCAGGGTTCCAAGTTCCAGGTTGCGACGGGCCGTTCGGCTCTCGGCCGTTCGGCCGTTCGGCGTGACCGCGTGATCCCTTCTTGCTTCTTGATTCTTGCTTCTGACCAACCCCACGCCCCGAGCCCCAGGCCCTCGGGCCGGCACGGCCGCTCCCGAGCCGGACTCCGCAGGCCGGGAACCCTCCTC
>CAYNDV010000139.1:0-12017 GCA_964396055.1 uncultured Vicinamibacterales bacterium
ACCATGCGCACCGCGTGCTGCGTCATCATGCGGCTGTAGTCGCCGGTGCGCTTCCAGTCGCCGTAGGCCATCTTGGTGATGACCTCGCCGCGTTCCTTGACGGCCTCGAGCACCGCGCCCACGTCGAAGGACTGGTTCATGGTGCTCTTGACGCCGATTTCGATGTTGTCGAAATCGATGAAGACGGCGATTTTGAGCGGGGATTGTTCGGTCACGGTCACTGCTTCCTTTGGCTAGACGTCGAGTTCGCGGGCGTCCTCGGCCCGTTCCATGATGAACCGGAACCGGGCCGACGCGTCCTTGCCCATCAGTTCGTTGATGACCCGGTCGGTCACGATGTGGTCGGCGACGTCCACCCGCAGGAGGCGCCGCGTCTTGGGGTTGAGCGTGGTCTCCCAGAGCACCTTCGGCATCATCTCGCCCAGGCCCTTGAACCGCGTGATCTCCGGCGTGCCGCGCGCTTTCGCGTGCTGCGTCAGCACCGCCTGCTTCTGCGCATCGTCGAGGGCCCAGAAGGTCTCCTTGCCGATGTCGATGCGGTAGAGGGGCGGCTGCGCCAGGTACACGCGCCCGGCCGTGATCAGCTGGGACATGTGCCGGTAGATGAAGGTGAGCAGGAGCGTGGCGATGTGGTTCCCGTCCGAGTCGGCGTCGGCCAGGATGATGACGCGCCCGTAGCGCAGCCGCGTGATGTCGAAACTGCGGCCGATGCCGCAGCCCAGCGCCGTCACGAGGTCCGACAGTTCCTTGTTCTCGAGCACCTTCGCCAGCGAGGCGCTCTCCACGTTGAGCACCTTGCCGCGCAGGGGCAGGATGGCCTGCTTCGTCCGGTCGCGGCCCTGCTTGGCCGACCCGCCGGCCGAATCGCCCTCGACGATGAACAACTCGCTGTCGTCGCGGCCGGGATGGGTGCAGTCGCTGAGCTTGCCGGGCAGGTTCAGGCGGTTCGACGTCGCGCTCTTGCGCGACACTTCCTGCTGGGCGGCGCGGCTGGCCTCGCGGGCGCGCGCGGCCAGGATGATGCGGGCCACGATCGACTCGGCCACGCTGATGTTGCTGTTGAGCCAGTGCTCCAGCGCCGGCCGCACCATCGAGTCGACCGTCGACAGCACTTCCGGGTTGTTCAGCCGGTCCTTCGTCTGGCCCTGGAACTGCGGCTCGGCCAGGAAGATGCTCAGGACGCCCGTGAGGCCCTCGCGGATGTCGTCGGCCGTCAGCGTGACGCCCTTCGGCGTCAGGTTGTGCGTCTCGATGAAATTGCGCACGGCCTTGCCGATGCCCGCCCGCAGGCCGTTCTCATGCGTGCCGCCGGACCCGGTCGGGATGCCGTTGACGTAGCTGCGGATCTGCTCGTCGGTGGCCTCGGTCCACTGCAGCGCCAGGTCGAGGCGGACGCCGTTCTCTTTCGACACCGCGAACGGCGCCTCGTGCACGGCCTTCGCGCCGGCCGCGGCGACGATCTTCCGCAGGTAGGCCTCGATCCCGTCCTCGTGCTGGAAGGTCTCCTTCGTCGTCGCCGACTCGTCCTCGAAGACCACCCGCACGCCCTTGTGCAGGTAACTGGCCACCTCGAGGCGCTCGCGGATCGTGGCCGCGTCGAACTCGACCTTCGGGAAGATGGTCGGGTCGGGACGGAAAAAGACGGTGGTGCCCGTGCCGCGCGCCGCCCCGAGCTTCTTGACCGGCGCGAGGGGCTTGCCCTGGCGGTAGCGCTGCTCCCACAACTCGCCGTCGCGCTTGACGGTGACGACAAGCTCCTTCGACAGCGCGTTGACGACACTGGCGCCGACGCCGTGCAGGCCGCCGGCGGTCTTGTAGTTCTGGCCCTCGAACTTGCCGCCCGCGTGCAGCGTGGTGAACACCACCTCGAGCGCGCTCTTCTTCGTCTGCGGGTGTCTGTCGACCGGGATGCCGCGCCCGTCGTCCACCACCGTGATCGACGACGCGTCCTCGTGGAGCGTGAGGGCGATGTTCGACGCGTAGCCGTTCATCGCCTCGTCGATGGCGTTGTCAAGAATCTCCCAGGCGAGGTGGTGCAGGCCGGCGGCGCCGACGCCGCCGATGTACATGCCGGGACGTTTCCGGACGGGCTCGAGGCCCTCCAGCACGGTAATGTCTTTGGCGGTGTACGTCGACATTCAGTAAGGCAGGGACAAGGGACACGGGGCAAGGGACCCGGGTTCCGGACCAGCATCAGGCCGCCGAAACCGTCCCGCATCAGTGGCGTGCGCGCATCGTGCGCTCAGCCCCGCCCACCCTGCTCCGCCAGTGTACTGTGCCGGGGACGCCCGCGACAACAGAAAACGGCCCTTGCCCTATGACGCCCGTCATACTCCCCCGGGCGTCATCACCGTAGGCTGGATCCATGGCGGGGGACTCGATTGCCCATTCTCAGGCCCGTCTAACCCACGGAGCCCAGTCTGCCCCTCAGACAGGGACGGCCGCCCCGGCCGTCAAAGTGACTTTTATTCGCCGGCGACCTGATCAGGCCCAGTTCGCGCGGCGGACCGTGCAAGTCCTGTTTCTGCTGCTCAATCTCTGGATTGGCGCACGCTTCTACTTCTTCGTCCGGTATTACGAAACCGGCGGTCTCACGGCCTGGGTCCCCCGCCCCCCCGGTGTCGAAGGCTGGCTGCCCATCGCAGCCCTGATGAACCTGAAGTACTTCCTGGTGACGGGCCTGGTGCCCGACGTCCACGCCGCCGGCCTGTTCCTGCTGATGGCCTTCCTGACCATCACGTTCGTGGCGCGCAAGGCGTTCTGCAGCTGGCTGTGTCCCGCCGGCACCCTCTCGGAGTGGCTGTGGCAGGGCGGGCGCGAACTCTTCGGCCGCACCTTCGCGGCGCCGCGATGGCTGGACATCCCGCTGCGCGGCCTCAAGTACCTGCTGATGGGGTTCTTCGTCTACGCCGTGCTGGGTATGTCCGCCGGCGACATCCGGACGTTCCTCCACAGCCCGTACGGGCAGGTGGCCGACGTCAAGATGATGAACTTCTTCCGCGACCTCGGCCCCACCGCCGCCATCGTCATCGCCGTGCTGGTGCTGGGGTCGGTCGCCGTCAAGAACCTGTGGTGCCGGTACCTGTGCCCGTACGGCGCCCTGCTGGGTCTGGTGTCGCTCGTCAGCCCCACGCGCATCCGCCGCGAGGCCGACGCGTGCATCGACTGCGCGAAATGTGCGAAGGCGTGCCCGTCGCTGCTGCCGGTCGACCGACTGACCACGGTGAAGTCCGCCGAGTGCACCGGGTGCCTGGAGTGCGTGACGGTATGCCCCGCACAGGGCGCCTTGCGCCTCTCCGTGGGCCGCTCACCCGCCATCCCCACCTGGGCTGTCGTCTCGGCCATCGCCGTGATCTTCTTCGGCTTCGTCGGCTACGCGCACCTCACGGGCCACTGGCACACCCCCGTGCCGGACGAGGTGTACCGCGAACTCATCCCCAACGCCAACGCCTTTGCGCACCCTCGCTAGAGGTTGGGGTATGATCCTCCCCATGCCGCCGACCATCGACTTTGCCGCGCTGTCCCTGAAAGATGCCCTCGACCTGGCGATTCTGATCGAGGAAGAAGCCAGGGACCGGTACGAGGAGTTTTCCGAGAACCTGGCCGTGCACCATACGCCGGATGCCGCCCAGTTCTTCAAGACGATGGCCGGCAACGAAGCGAAGCACGGCGAAGACCTGCTGATGCGCCGTCAGTCGCTCTTCCCGACTGACCCGCGCACGGTCACGCGCGCGATGCTGTGGGACGTCGAGGCGCCCGGCTACGACGAGTCGCGGACCTTCATGACGGCACGCACGGCGATGGAAGTGGCCATGGCCTGTGAGGTCAAGGCCCACGACTTCTTCGACGCGGCTCTCGCGCATGTGACGAACCCGGACGTGCGGACGCTCTTCGAGGAACTGCGCCAGGAAGAGGTCGAGCACAAGGAGATGGTCCAGGCCATCCTCGACAAGATGCCTCCGGATTCCCCCGTGCCCCCCGACACGTTCGAGGACGAGCCGGTCGGACAGTGAGAGGCCGTTAGGCCGTTCGGCTATTCGGCGAAGGCGGGCCTGTCCCAAGCCCTGTCCCGGTCTTGACAAGCCCCCAGGCCCACCCGCAGAGTATCGCCATCCGTCCTCCGGCCCCCAGCCACTCCAGGAGGCGGTGTGCCGTCCACGCCACCAGGGGGCCACCATGTCCAGGCGCTCCGCACTGCTTGTCACTGTTCTCGTCCTGCTGGCCGGTCTCGGGTTGCCCGCCGATTCGCCCGGTCCGTCAACCCGCTACCCCACGAACACGGCGCCCGGCCTCATCGCGGACGAGGCTCAGGGCACGAGTGTCGCCGCCTTTGGCGACATCGTCGCAGTGGGCGCTCCGCGGGCGACGGGCCTCCACGCGGACACCGGCGTCGTGCGCCTCTTCACACGGTCAGATCTCGGCTGGGCGCTCACCCAGACGGTCCAGGCGGCCGACGGCCAGGCCGGCGATCGCTTCGGGACCAGCGTCGCGCTGAGCGAGGACTATCTGGCCGTCGGGGCTCCAGCGGCCTCGTATGAGGGCAGCGCCACGGGCGCCGTCTACGTGTATCGACGCGACACGGGTTCGGGGCTGTGGACCTTCCTCCACAAGATCAAGGGCGACAACTCGGTCGTCGGCGACCGGTTCGGAACCAGCGTCGCGCTGGACGTCTATCGCCTCGTCGTGGGCGCCGACTCGTACGCCGGCGGCACCGGTGCCGCGTACGTCTTCGAGCCCAGCGGCGACGTGTTCGGCCAGACCGCCTTCCTGACCGTCTGGGGGCGGATCTTCCTGGGCCGGTCGGTCACGACCGGCTGGGGCCGCATCGTGGTGGGCGCGCCTGGCATCGACTCGCTGGTGGGGACCGTTGACGTCTGGGTGCATGACGGCACCACGTGGATCCACGAGGCCACCCTGACGGGCAGCGACACGGAAACCGCCGACCGCTTCGGCAGCAGCGTCTCGCTCTACGGCGACGTGATCGTCGCCGGGTCACCGCTCGATGACGTCGGGGGCGTCGCGAACGCCGGCTCGGCCTTCGTCTTTCTCTTCGGCACCGCCTGGACGGAGTTCGCCCACCTGATGCCGCCGACGCCGGGCGCCAACGCCAATTTCGGGGCGAGCGTCGCCGCGTCGGGCGATCTCGGCACCATCCTGGTCGGCGAGCCCTTCGGCGCCATTGGCGGGCAGGTGCACCAGTTCACCTTCGCCCAGCCTCCGTACCGGGCTGCGGTCTACGAAGCAGCGCCAGGCATCGAGAGTTCCTGGAAGTTCGGCGCGTCGCTGGCGGTGCCGCTCGGCTTCAGTGACGATCACGACCGTATCGTCGTGGGGGCCCCCTGGGCGGCGCCGACACCGGGTGTCGCCAGTGGCGCCGCGTTCTTGATCAATCCGCTGCCGATCGTCCAGGAGGTGACGCCGGCGACGGGCCCGACCGACGGCGGCACCACGGCGACGGTCTCGGGCCTGGGGTTCAGCATCGATGCCGGCATGCGCGTCTGGATCGACGGCACCGAGTGCACCGTCTCGAACGCCACGCCGTCGTCGTTCACCTTCGAGACGCCGGCGCACGATGCGGGCACGGTCGACATCTTCGTCCGCCACGAGGGCAACCAGCAGGGCGTGCTCGTTCCCGGGGCCTTCACCTACGCCATCCCCTTGTCCATCACGAGTGTCATCCCGCATTTCGGATCCCCGGCCGGGGGCACGACGGTGACGATTGTCGGCACCGGCTTCGAGGACGGCGCCACGATCCGGTTCGGCGCCGCCAGCGCGACGGGCGTGACCTTCGTCAGCGAGACGACGCTCACGGGACTGGCGCCCGCCGGCGCCAGTGGTGTCGTCGACGTGACGGTGACCAACCCGGACACGACCGAGACCATGCTGGCCGGCGGCTTCCAGTACACCGACGCCGACCTGCTGGTGGCGCAGTTCAACGCCCCGCCGGGCGTCGGGATTGGCGAGGCGTTCAACGTGACCGACACGACCAGGAACGCCCGCCCCGGGACGACGCCAGAGACGACCACGGCATTCTTCATCCAGCCGAACGTTGGCGGATCGGCCGCGCCGGATCCGAAGGCCCCCGCCATCGCGATCGGCCAGCGCAACGTGCCGGCGTTTGCGGGCCGTGGCGCCAACGGCGCCACTACATCCGTGATGGTGCCGCCGGGCACGACGCCCGGCGTGTACACGCTGTACGCCCAGGCCGACTTCGATCAGGACGTCGGCGAACTCAAGGAACTGAACAACCTGAAGTCGCGCCGGCTCGTCGTAGGCGGCGATCTGCAGGCCATGCCCCTGCGGGCGCCGATGGCGGGCCGGATCGGCCTGCCGGTCACTATCACAGTCAAGACCAAGAACAACGGGCCGGGCACCGCGCCGCCCGGCACGATCACGCGCCTGCTGCTGTCGACCGATACCGTGCCCGACATCGGCGACATGCCCCTCACGGAGTGGAAGCTGAACGCTATCGCGGCACGCGAAACCGTCAGCAGCACGTTCGTCTGGACGGTCGATGTGGGCCTGACCCCCGGGCGCTACTACCTGCTCACCATCGTCGACCAGGCCGGGGTCTGGGCCGAACTGAACGAGGAGAACAACACGAAGGCGAAGGCGTTCACGGTTCGGTAGGGACGCGGGACGTGGGACGTGGGGCGCGGGGCGCGGGGCGCGGGGCGCGAGGATGTCAGAAGCAAGAAGCAAGGAACAAGAAGGGATCACGCTGTCACGCCGAGCCAGGTTCAGAGGCGCGACCCATGAACCGCGAACCGGGGACCTGGAACCGTGAACCCTGAACCCTGAACCGCGAACCCTGAACCACCTTCGTCCGCAGGGCTGAAGCCCTGCACTACGTGCCGTTGAGCGGGGCTGGCGCCGCAAGCTCGGGCGGAATGACGCGCGTGAACTGGCCGCGCTGCAGCAGCTCGCGGCCCCTGCCGCCACGGCTGGTCACGTCGTACTTGGCCGTGGAGATGGTCTGCTCGGCGCCGCGGCTGGTCTCGACGGTCATCAGATCGCGGTCGCCGGCGGACGCCACGAACCCCAGCACCCGGTCTTCATTGGAGTTCAGCTTGATGAGGATCACGCCCTTGCCGGGCCCCGACAGGTAGTTGATCTCGTCCACCCTGCACAGCATGGCCCGTGCCCTGGCCGTGGCGGCAATCATCGTCTCGCTGCCGTCGATCTTCGCGACGCCCACCACCTCGACGCCCTCGGCCGGCCTGGCGTAGCGGCGGCCCGCCCGGGTGCTGGGTTCCACGAACCCCTCGAAGCCGAACCGCAGGCTGTAGCCGTCGCTCGTCACCGCCACGGCGTGCACGGGCGGCGCCTCACCCTCCTTCGTCGAGGCGATGTCGCCTGCCACCCTTGGATCCAGGCTGAAGGCCGCCACCACCCGTTCGCCGTCCTTGAACTTGAACAGCCGCTGGATGGGCTCGCCGTAGCCGGTCGACGCCGGCACGTCCACGATGCGAATCGTGTAGGCCGCGCCGAAATTGGTGAAGAACACGGCCGACGCCCGGGTGCTGCCGGGCAGCACCGCCAGCACCGCATCGCCCTCGCGCAGGCGCGTGGCCGCCAGGTCCTTCACTTCTTTCTGGCGCTTCACCCAGCCGTCGCGCGAGATGATCACCACGTTGTCTTCGTCGACGATGAAGTCGTCGGCGGAGTATTCGACCTCCTCGACGGCCTCGATGAGGGTCCGGCGCGACTGGCCCTTCGGCTCGGCGTACTGCTTCTGGACCGCCTCGATCTCCGCACGGACCACGCCCCAGCGCCCGTCCTCGTCCTTGAGCAGACTGCCGACCTGCTTCGCCCGCTTCCGCTTCTCGTCCAGTTCCCGGCGGACCACGAGGATCTCGAGGCGCGCGAGGCGGTACAGCTTCAGTTCGAGGATCGCGTCGGTCTGGTCTTCGTCGAGGCCGAAGCGCGCCATGATCTTCTGCGCGGCGTCCTGCTTGCCCTCGGACTTGCGGATGATCCGGATGAT
Organism: uncultured Vicinamibacterales bacterium; assembly: GCA_964396055.1. Lineage (GTDB taxonomy): Bacteria > Acidobacteriota > Vicinamibacteria > Vicinamibacterales > JAKQTR01 > CAYJPV01. The sequence continues at coordinate 7,988 of CAYNDV010000139.1, forward strand.
CTCGTCGAGGGCGTCGAACACCTTCTCGAGACCCTCGAGAATGTGGATGCGCCGGTGCAGGGCCGCCAGTTCGTGCTCGAGCCGCCGGGTGACGACATCGAGGCGGAAGTGCAGGAAGTGCCACAGGACCGACTTGAGATCCAGCCGCTCGGGCCGGCCGACCTCCGGGTTCTCCGTCGGAATGAGGCAGGTGAGGTTCACCGGGAAGGTGGTCTGCAGCGGCGTGTGCCGGCAGAGGTACGCCATCACCATCTTCTCGTCGGCGTCCTTCTTCACGTCCAGTTCGATCCGCACGTCGTCGGTCGACACGTCGCGGACGTCGACCAGGGGCGGCAGCTTGCGGCTCAGCACGACCTCGGCGATCCGCTCCACCAGCTGCGCCTTGTTGACCATGTAGGGAATGCTGGTGATGACCAGCGTGCGGCCGCCGCGCGTGGCGTGGCCTTCCTCCCAGGTCCCGCGGACGCGCACCGACCCGGACCCGGTCCGGTAGATCTCCTTCAACTCGTCCGCCGAGTTCAGCACGTGGCCACCGGTCGGGAAGTCGGGCCCCTTCAGCCAGCGGCACAGCTGCACGCTGGTCAGGTCGGGGTTGTCGAGCAGCCGCACGAGCGCCGTGCAGACTTCCGCCAGGTTGTGGGGCGGGATGCTGGTGGCCATGCCCACGGCGATGCCGGTGGCGCCGTTCACGAGCAGGTTGGGCAGGCGCGCCGGCAGCACGACCGGCTCGAACTTGGTGCCATCGTAGTTCGGCCGGAACGCCACCGTGTCCTGGTCGATTTCCGTGAGCAGTTCGTCCGCGATGCGCGCCAGCCGGCACTCGGTGTACCGCATGGCGGCCGCCGCGTCGCCGTCCAGCGAGCCGAAGTTGCCCGACCCGTCCACGAGGGGGTACCGCAGGGAGAACGGCTGCGCCATCCGGACGAGCGTCTCGTAGATGGCCGAGTCGCCGTGCGGATGGAAGCTGCCCATCACGTCGCCGACTACCTTCGCGCACTTGCGGTGTTTGGCGTCGGCCGTCAGGTTCTGCTGCCACATCGTATAGAGGATGCGGCGCTGCACGGGCTTCAAGCCGTCGCGCACGTCGGGCAACGCCCGCGACGTGATCACGGACAACGCGTAGTTGAGGTACTTCTCCTGCGCGGCTTCGTGCAGGGCCACCGCTTCGTCGCCGCCGCTCCGGCCCCCACCGGCCCGGGCCCCGCCCGCGGGGGTCGGGGGCGGCCAGGTGGCGGGCGCGTTCTCGATCACGTCAAACAGCGAAGGGTCGTCGTCTTTCGGGCGCGGAGACATCGTTACAGACTAACAATCCCGGATTGATTTCGCCAGAATCCCTGCGAAATCAATCCGGGATTGTTATCTGCACCCCCAGCACGGCGGCGAACTCGGCCAGCACCATGGCCGTGGCGCCCCAGACCTGCTCGCCGTCGAGGTCGAAGAACGGCATGTCGAATTCGATGCCGTCGCGCACGCGGGTCAGCCGGCGGTGGCGGGCAGGGTTCAGCAGGTCGGCGACGCGGACCTCGATGATCCGCGACACCTCGCTGGGCGCGGGCACGGTGTCGGGGCGGCTGGCGAGGATCCCGACCACCGGGTGCAGCAGGAAGCCGCTCACCGGGATGTGCATGGGCGTCAGGGCGCCCACCACGGTCACCGCCGCCGGCTCGAGACCCACCTCTTCGTGGGCTTCGCGCAGCGCGGCCGCCTCGATCGTCTCTCCCGGGTCGACTGCCCCTCCGGGCAGCGATACCTGCCCGCGATGCTGCGGCAAGGCGCTGGACCGCTTCGTCAGCAGGAAACCGGCTTCGTCACCCAGGGGAAAGAGCGCCAGCAACGCGGCGGCCGGCCGCGTGCCTTCAGGCCACAGCCCCGGCGTCCAGCCATGACGGGGCACGGGCGCCATGCGCCGCTGCGCATCGAGGCCCGGCAGCGCCTTCAGCCGCGCCGGCAGCTCACGCCTGAGACGATCGAACTGCATACAGGTAATGGTACTAGGGGCTAGAGGTCAGAGGCTAGAGGCTAGAGGCTAGAGGCTAGAGGCCACTGCAGAGAGACGACGGGCGCGGCGATGTTGGCAGGGCTGAAGCCCGGCACTACATCTCGCGCCCGTTCTCCGGTAACCGCGTTCTGCCTTCTGTCTTCTGTCTTCTGTCTTCTCTCTTCTCTCTTCTGTCCTCTGTCCGCCCTACTTCCCCCTCCCCACCGCCCGGGGGCCCTTGTTGTCGCGCGCGGGCGCGTGGTCGAGATTGGCGACGCGCATGCCCGTCTCGTACATGAGCCCGGTGATGCGCGCCATCTTCTCGAATTCGATCTTGTCCACGTTGTCCGTATTGGCGTGGTAGTCCGGGTGAATGCCGGTGGTGTAGAAGATGACGGGGATCCCCTTGACGGCGTAGCTGTAGTGATCGCTGCGCGTATAGAGCGACTCCGGGTCGGCCGGGTCGTTGAACGAGTAGTCGAGCGTCAGCGGCCGGCCCAGGGCCTTGTTGGCGGCTTCGCTGAGGCCATGCAGCTCGGAGCTGATCCGATCCGACCCGATCAGGTAGACGACGTCGGCCTCGTCGGCCTTGTCGTCGCGATTGCGGCCGATCATGTCGGCGTTGAGCATGGCCACCATGGACGACACGACACCCGGGGCGTAGTCGGCGTAGTAGCGCGACCCCCACAGGCCCCGCTCCTCGCCCGTGTGCCACACGAAGACGAGCGACCGCTTCGGTCTCGGCCCCTGCGCGAACGCCTTCGCCAGCCCCATCAGCGCCACCGTGCCCGAGCCGTCATCGTCGGCGCCGTTCCAGACGTGGTCGGTGATCGCGCTGGCGGTGACGCGCCCCATCGGGGCGCTGCGCCGCGGCCCGGTGGGGCCCGGGACGACGCTGCCCTGCGAGTAGCCCACGTGGTCGTAGTGGGCGCCAAAGCCCACGTAGGTCCGCTTCAGTACCGGGTCGGTGCCTTCCACGATGCCGACCACGTTGCGTGTGTACTGCGTGCGCACCACCTCGTACTTCGGCTCGAGGGTGATGGTCACCTTGATGCCGGCGAGCGACACGGCCGGCAGCGGCTCGCGCTTCTCGGCGAGCGCCTTCAGGTCGGCGTACGTCCGGTCGGCGCCGCCGAACAGGAACGCGAAGAACTCGTCCTTCGCCGAGACCACGGGGGCGACGGGGTTGTCGAGGCGCTGCACGGTGGTGAAGTCCGGCACCTCGGGCGGCACGCCCTGTCCGCCCATCTGCAGCGTCGGCGGCGGCGTCTGCGCGGGGCGGGCCGCAGGCGCGGCCGCGGCCGGCGGTTGGGCTGCGGCGGGCGCGCCGAACATGCCCCGGGCCGCCTCGGGGCCAATCACGGCCACGGCCCCCTCCTGTTCCGTCGCCGTCCGCGCCCGGGCCATCAGGGCGCGGCGGTATTTGGTCAGGTCCAGCGTGGACGGCCCCTGGGCGCCCAGGTAGACGACGATCCGGCCCCTGGCGGCCCTGCCCTTGTAGTCGTCGATGCCGGCGGCCGGCACGCTGAGGCCGTAGCCCGCGAAGACGAGTTCGCCGGTGATCGTGCGGGCGCCGCCCATGTTCTTCGGCAGGTCGATGCCTTCACCGAGCTTGAAGGTTCTCGCCTGGCCGTTCACCTCGACGGTGACGCTGGCCGTGCCCTTGTTCTGGACGCCCAGGACCGCCACGCGCTGGAAGAACGTGCCGTTGTCGCCACCGGGCTTCACGCCCCAGTCGTCGAGCTTGTCGGCGATGTAGCCGGCCGCGAGGGCCAGCCCCTCGCTGAAGTTGCCGCGGCCCTCGAGGTCGTCGGAGGCAATGTAGCCCAGCCACTCCTTCAAATCGGCCACCTTGATGGCGCCGCCAGCCGGTGCCTGGGCCTGCAGCCCGCCGGAGACGAGCAGCGCCGCCGCCAGTATCACTCCCGTCGTTCGGTTCATCACGCGCATGTGCAATCCCCAGTGCGGGCCGCCACGGCCCTCAGGCTCTCTTTCTGTCTGTCTTCTGTCTTCTGTCTTCTGTCTTCTGTCTTCTGTCTTCTGTCTTCTGTC
>CAYNDV010000140.1:0-2853 GCA_964396055.1 uncultured Vicinamibacterales bacterium
CGCTTTCCGACTACGTCACGCGCGGGCAGGGCTGGCTGACGTTCGGCTAGGGGCGAGGGCTGGAGGCGTCGGGTTCGTCAGAAGCAAGAAGCAAGAATCCAGAATGGACACGTGCAGGCAGTACGGCGTGGCGGCGTGATCCCTTCTTGCTTCTGGATTCTTGCTTCTGACACGCGACACGCCCCAAACCCCACGCCCCACGCCCCACGTCCCACGCCCCACGCCCCTGGCCACTGGCCCCTGTGCTATAAGTGGAAGGCCGCACGGGCGCCCCATGCCAGACGCGCTGCTCTTCCTCACCGAGTTGATGGGCATGAAGGTCTACGACCTGAAGGGCCGGCGTGTCGGCCGCGTCAGGGACGCCGGGCTGGTGCCCCGGGTCGACCCGGCCCGCGTCGACCGGTTCCTCATCGGCGGCGAGCTGAACTGGTGGTCGGTCCGCCACGATCAGGTGGCGTCCATCACGATTGACGGCATCTACCTCCGCGACGAACAGGTCACGCCGTACCACGACGACGAGTACATGCTGCGCATCGTGCGCGACCTGCTGGATCAGCAGATCATCGACGTGCACGGCCGCAAGGTGGTCCGGGTGAACGACGTGACGTTCGAGATCCGGCGGCTCAACGGCACGGAGGAACTGTGCGTCCGCGAGGTGGACATCGGCATGCGGAGCGTCTTCCGGCGCCTGGCGCAGGGCGTGCTGCCGCCGCGGCTCATCCGCCGCCTGATGGTCCGCGTGGCGCCGAACTCGATTCGCTGGGAGATGTGCAACATCGTCGAAGCGGATCCGCAGCGGCGGCTGCGCCTGAACATCACCCACACGGCGCTCGAGGGCCTGCACCCGGCCGATCTGGCGGACATCGTCGAGGACCTGAGCCCCGAGGACCGCGAGGCCATCTTCGAGTCGATCGACAGCGAGGTGGCAGCCGAGGCCCTCGCCGAGGTGGAGGACCCCAAGATCCAGGCCAGCATCCTCGAGTCGCTCGAAGCCGATCGTGCCGCCGACATCGTCGAGGAGATGGAGCCTGCCGAGGCCGCCGACGTGCTGGAGGAACTGGAGGAGGAAACCTCGGAGGCCATCCTCGACGAAATGGAGCCTGAAGAGAAGAGCGACGTTGAGGAAGCCCTGGAACTGCACGAGGGCTCGGCGGGGCGCCTCATGAACAGCGCCTTCATCGCGGTGCCGGCGTCGGCCACGGTAGCCGACGCCCTGCGGGTCATCCGGGAGAGCCCCGATCTCGTGGACACGCTGACCACGCTGTTCCTGGAGGATGAGGGGGGACGGCTGTGCGGCGCGGTTCCCCTGGCACGCCTGGTGCTGGCCGAGCCGGCAGCCGCCGTGGCCGGCCTGGCCGCCGACGAACTGGTGTCGGTGCCGGTTGGCGAGCGGTCGGATCGCGTGGTGGAGATGGTGGACAAGTACAACCTGATGGCGCTGCCCGTGGTGGATGAAGCCGGTCGCCTCGTCGGCACGGTGACCGCGGACGACATCATCTCGGAACTCCGGCAGGAGTAGCGATGCGGTTGCTCGAGCGCCTGCCTCGTCCGCTGGTGGTCTTCTTCAGCGTGATCGGCCCCGGCTTCATCACCGCGATGGTGGACAACGACGCGGGCGGCATCTACACCTACTCGGAGGCGGGCGCGCGCTTCGGGTACACGCTGCTCTGGACCCTGCCGCCGATCGCCGTGCTGCTCGTCATCACGCAGGAGATGAACGCGCGCATGGGCGCGGTGACGGGCAAGGGCCTGTCGGACCTGATTCGGGAGGAGTTCGGGCTGCGGACGACGTTCCTCGTCATGGCCCTGCTGGTCGTGGCGAACTTCACCAACGTGATGGCGAACTTCGCCGGCGTCGCCTCGGCCCTGGAGCTGTTCCACGTCAGCCGGTACATCTCGGTGCCCCTGGCCGCCGTCGCCGTGTGGTTCCTCGTGGTCAAGGGCACGTACAACAGCGTCGAGAAGATCTTCCTGGGCGCCTGCGTCACCTACATCGCGTACATCATCGCGGCCGTGCTCATCAGCCCGGACTGGGAGGCGTCGGCTCTGGCCAGCGTCCGCCCGGTCATGATCCCCGAGGTGGCCTACGTCACGCTGCTGGTCGGCCTGGTGGGGACGTCCGTGGCGCCATGGATGCAGTTCTACCTCCAGGCGGCGGTCGTGGAAAAGGGCATCAACGTCAAGGACTACGCCGAGTCGCGCATCGAGGTCATCGTCGGCTGCATCGTGATGGTGATCGTGGCGTTCTTCATCATCGTCGCCTGCGCCGCCGCCATCTGGTCGCGGGAACCTCGCGGCATCGAGAGCGCCGCCGACGCGGCCCGGGCCCTGCGGCCCTTCGGCGAGTACGCGTACCTGCTGTTCAGCGCGGGCCTGCTGAACGCCTCGCTCTTCGCCGCGAGCATCCTGCCGCTGTCGACGGCGTACTCGGTGTGCGAAGGCCTGGGTTTCGAATCGGGCGTCAACAAGCGTTTCCGCGAGGCGCCCATCTTCTACTGGCTCTACACCCTGCTGATCGCCGTGGGCGCGGGCGTCGTTTTGCTGCCGGGGTTCCCTCTGGTGCAGATGATCCTGTTCTCCCAGGTCGTCAACGGGCTGCTGCTGCCCCTCGTGCTCATCTTCATGATCCGGCTCGTGAACAACCGGAACCTGATGCACGAGTGGGTGAACCCGCGTCTCTACAACCTGGTGGCCTGGGTGGCCGTGGTGGTGCTGGTGACGCTGGCCCTGGTGCTGATGGGGTTCACCGTCAGGGATCTCTGGGCGTGACGGCAGGCGGGGGCTGGAGGCTAGAGGCCAGAGGCTAGAGGCTGGAGAAAGACGACGGGCGCGGTGGTGATCGCACCACCGCGC
>CAYNDV010000140.1:2953-8557 GCA_964396055.1 uncultured Vicinamibacterales bacterium
AGAGGCTAGAGGCTGGAGAAAGACGACGGGCGCGGTGGTGATCGCACCACCGCGCCCTTTATGCCGGGAGCCTGACGTGCGGCTCCTTCTGTCTTCTGTCTTCTGTCTTCTTCCTAGAACTTGTAGCTCAACTTCGCGTACACCACGTTCGCCGTGTACGGGCCGTTGTCGGCCTTGGTGAAGAACGAAATCGAGGCCGGCATCAGCGTCGTCCCGCTGGTGAACGCATCCTTGAAGTCGTACTTCTCGTACATGTAGCCGGCGGCGACCGTCCACGCCTTGTCCACGTCGTAGGCCAGCTGCGCCGTGACCGTGGTCAGGGTGGTGTCGTCGTAGTCGGTGATGTCGGCCGCGCCGCCCTGGCCGGCCGGAATCAGCGTCGTGCGGCCGGGGGTGTAGAACGACCCGGCTTCGCGCGCGGTGATGTCGACCAGGCCGTCCACCTTCTGGTGCATCGCGTTGAAGGTGAAGGTCCACTTCTCCGGCACGAGGTGGAGCACCGCGTTCGCCCCGAACGTGTCGGTGGCGTCGCTGCCCTTGTAGTTGAGCAGGTTGTTGATGCCATACACGGGCGCGGCATTGGTCGTGGACCACTGGACCGTGGACGCGTCCTTTTCGTAGGTGTAGTAGGCGCCGAGCTCGACCCGGGCGTTCGGGACGAAGTCGAATTCCGCCGTGTAGGTGTCGTACTTGGCCTCGAGCAGGCCGCTGGGCGTGCCCGGGTACGGGCCCTGCCCGGCCACCGGCACGCCGCTCGCCACGGGCACGCGGTCCGGCCGGTTGGGGTACTCCACGTCGCGCTGCCCGTAGGCGAACGTGAAGCCCAGGCTGTCGACGGGCCGGATCTCCACTTCGAGGGCCGTGCGCGTGGTGTCGCGCTCGGCTTCGTCGAACTGGAAGCCGTAGACGGTGTGGCCTTCCGCCGTGCGCGAGGCATCGTCGTACTTGGCCATCAGCTTCAGCCAGTCCGCCGCCCGGTAGATGGCGGCCAGTCCGACGCCGGTCTCTTCGCCCGTCTCGGCCTCGCGGTGCGTCCGCTCGAGCTGGGTGTTCCGGAACGCGCCCTCGATCGTGAGGTCACCGAAGTCGTAGGTGACCGACGCCGCGAAGCGCGACGTCTTCGTGTCGTACGGATTCGCGGTGGCATGGCCGTACGGCGCGTCGGCCGACGGGGACACCGTGCTCCACGCCCGATCAGGCGAGCCGGCCACGTCGCCGGTGATGATGAACCGGGTCGTCTTGTTCGCCAGGTCGTAGCTGCGGTAGCTCGCCCGCAGGCCCAGGCCCTTGATCGGCCTCGACGAGAACATGAAGTTCAGGGTCGTGGTGTTGATCTTGCCGTTCAGGGACGGCTGCTGGAGCGCCGACAGACTGTTGGCCGCAGCCCCGGACGGCGTCGTGATCGCCGAATTGATCGTGTACGGGATGAACGCCGCGTCCTGCGTCCACGTCGCGAACGCCAGGTCGCCACTGAGGCGGGTCTGCCCGGCAAACTTCAGCAGGAAGCCGCCTGACGTGGTGCTGGCCTCGTTGTCCGGTGCCGTCGCCCAGCGGGCCCGGCTGCCGCCGCCGATATTGACGGGCACGGTCGGCGTCGACAGGTACGGCGTGTCGAAGCCCTGGAACGGGTTGTCGATCGTGAATGAATCGATCTGGTTGTTGTAGACGTTGCGGTTGAACGCGGCGTGCACGTTGCCCGCCTTGAAATTGAACGCCGCGCGCAGGCCGAAGTCCTGCGTGAGGGAATCGAGCGGGCCCGGCACCTCGACGATGCTGTTGACGGCGCTGTAGACGCCGCCGCCCTCGAATCCCTTGTAGCCCGTGCGCGCTTCACGCATGTAGGTCAGCGAGAGCGCCAGGGGCGAGTCGTGCAACAGGCTGAACTCCACCGTCCCCCGGTTGCGCTGCGACGACACGTCCACGCTGTTGGTCGCCTGCAGGGTCGGGGCCATCAACGCCGCGTAGAAGTCGTAGGTGCGCAGCGTCGTCGGCACCGTGGCGTCCACGGCGCTGCCCAGCGCCCGCTGCAGGGTGTCGCTCATGCTCCACACGCCAGGGGCGGTCTCGACGTGCAGCAGCCGCGCGTCGTTGCCCATGTTGTGCGGGATCTGGTTGTAGTCGAACGACAACCCCATCCAGCCGGCGTTGAACCAGCCGGTGTAACGCTGGTCGGTCTGGCGGATGTTCCGCGCCGTCAGGTTGAAATCCACCTTCCCGGCCGTCGCAAAGAGGGTGGCGTACGGAATCGACAGCCCCTTCGGCACCTCGCGGTACTCCTGGAACTTCGAGGATCCAATGTCTTCCACGCCCAGGGCGCCAATCACGATCTGGCCGCCGCTGGTCTTGGCCGGGGCGTCCTGCGCCAGGGCCGGTACGCTCGCCGCGAACACGCCCATGGCGACGAGCCCCGTCACGATCATTGCTCGTTTCATGGGTTACCTCACGAAGTAAGCGCCCGAGGGCGAGTTGGAGCCGTGGAGATTGACGTGGCAGTTCTTGCAGCTCTTCTCGATGAACCGGGAGTTGGCCGTCGGGAAACCCGTCGGCGCTCCAGCCGGCGCCATCGGGACGCCCTTCTCGGTCGAGAAGTTGTCGCCGGACCCGAAGTGGCCCGACCCGGTGAAGTGGCAGTTCCAGCACAGGTTCGGCATCTTCGAGGTCAGCAGCGGCTTGTGGTTCGAGCCGTGCGGCTCGTGGCACGAGACGCAGTCCTCACGCACCGGCGCGTGCTCGAACAGGAACGGCCCGCGCTTCTCCGTGTGGCAGGTGTAGCAGAGCTCGTTGATCGACTCGGCCTTGATCATGGCCGGGCGCGCACCCTCGTGCGGGTTGTGGCAGCTCGAGCACTCCATCTTGCCTTCGCGCACCGGGTGGTGCGAGGTCCGCATGGCCTTCGCCCGCATCGACTTGTGGCACGTGAAGCAGGTCTCGCTGTCCGACTTGGTCTTCAACTGCGCCGTGGCCGACTTCGGCGAGTGGGCGCTGTGGCAGTCCGTGCACGCCACGTTGCGGCGCGCGTGCATGCTGCTGTCGTAGCTCGACTGGCCTTCCTTCTCGTGGCAGGTCAGGCAGGTCGCGTTGATGGCGGCGGCCTTGACCTTCTTCATGGAAGGCACCGGCCCCTTCTCGCCGGCCATCTGGGCCTTGGCGTGTTCGCCCACGTTCTCGTGGCAGTTCGCGCAGCTCAGATCGGCCTTGGCGTGCGCGGACTTCGTGAAGGTCGGACTGAAGGCCTTGTCGTGACAGCCCTGGCAGTCCGACACGTTCCATGCGGCCGACGACGCCGCCTGCGCGAAGGCATCAACGCCTCCGAACAGGACGAGGAGCGCCGCCAGCAGCACGGCTGGACGGATGAAACGCATATGAGGACTCCTCCACCACTGACAGTCCGCCCGGGGACATCCTGGGGGACTTCGTACGCAAATCGGCGGATTGCTGGTACGGGCGAGATCCGGCGTGCGGGGCCTGGGGGCACCGACGGGGATCGAGGGGGGCGTCTGACCGGATGATGAGAAACTCACCAGCCGGAACAGCTCAGGGTGATTCTGAACAGATGTTCAGCTCGTGTCAAGCAGAGTCTATGAACCCGGTCTTTAACGACGCGCGTTGAATTATTCAACACCCACACAGGCAGTTCAGGAACGCGAGAGGCGCGGCGGATCCGTCTGGATCTGCCGCGCCCCTCGATGGCCCGATGGCCCGTCATCGTCAACGATCGGTCGTGGAAGCCTCAGCGGCCCGGCGCGGACTCCGCGAACCGCGCAAGCACCCCCGGCGTCGGCATCCCCATCATGCCAGGAGCGCCGGTGCCGGCAGCCGCGTAGATCTCCACCTTGGTCCAGCCGGCCTTCAGCAGCGCCAGGTACAGCGCCTTCGTCGCCTCGCCACGTCCGTCACCGGCACCCACCGACAACAGCACGTTCCCCTTGCCGACGGCGGCGGCCAGGGTGCCCGCCTGCCGGACGCAGGCATCGAGGTCGCCAGGCTCGCACGAGGTCACGATCAGGGCGTTGTTCTTCTTGAGCTTCTCCACCAGGGCGGGCGTGATCGCCCGCGCTGGGGTCACCATGATCGGCCTGCGGACGTTCTCGAGCACGTCGTCCAGCAGGGCGGCCGAGGGCCGCACGAGGTGCAGGGCGACGTTGGCCGCCTCCATCGCCTTCACCGCCTCCCGGCCGGCCGCAGTCAGGCGGTCGCCGAACCACGCGCCGTCCGGCGCTGGCACGTCCACGCGGCCGAAGGTCAACGCCGCCGCGGCCGTCTCGAACAGCCGCACGCTGCCGCCGAACAGGCTCGCGCTGCGCACGCCCGTGGCCACGCGCACCGGGGCGCCGCCCCGGCCGCCCATCGCCAGCCTTGGCGTCGCCGGAGCGCCGCCGGCCAGTTCCTTCACCCGCTGGCCGATCAGGCCCAGCAGGTCCTCCTGCGTGGACGCCCGCACGAATCCCCAGGCGCCCGGCCCGGCCACACTCCCACCGGCATCCGGCGGGGCGAACCGCATGGCGTGGTACTGGTCCAGCCGGTCCGGGATCAGCAGCGCGACCTGCGTCTCGTTGGCGAGGTTCCACATCCCCTGCAACACGAACTGGCCGGTCTTGCCGAGGATGACCGGGTCCATCTTCGCCGCGTCGTCGGCGGCGTCGTGGTAGTCCGGGTGACCGCCGCCGCCGGCGGTCATCAGCGCCAGCGCCTCGATGCCCAGTTCGATGAACGCCGAGTGATCGCTGCCCCCCGGCCCGCCCGGCGTGGCGTCCACCACCCCGATCACGTCGGGCAGCTGGTCGCGCCGGATCACGTCGTAGATGGCCGGGAAGTTCAGGGCGCCCGGGGCGCCGATCCGGGTGCCCAGGCCCACCATGTCCAGGTTGAAGTAGGTGACGACGCGGTCCATCGACACGCCGTCGGTCGGGTGCGCCACGTAGTAGTTCGATCCGTTGAGGCCCTGTTCCTCGCCCGTCCAGAGGCAGAAGATCATCGTCCGCTTCGGCTGCACCTTGTTCACCGCGAACAGCCGCGCCACCTCCATCGTGGTGGCGGCGCCCGACGCGTTATCATCGGCGCCGTTCGCAATCACGCCGTTGGTCACGCCGACGTGATCCAGGTGGCCGCCGACGATGACGTACTGGGCCTTGAGCGAGGGGTCGGTGCCCTCGATCTTGCCGATGACGTTGCGGCCCACGTGGTTCTTGAACTTCTCCCCGTAGAGCGTGGTGGTGGCGTAGCCGTTGATCCGGGCGAGCACGCCGGTCTTCATCGACCGCGGCTTCCGGGCCTTGATGTCGCTCTGGATCTGGCCCAGGCGCGCCGAGAACCCGCGCAGCGACTCCTGCGGGTCGCGCCACATGACGGTCCGGAAGACGCGGTCGTCGATGTGCGTGACGAAGAGGAACGTGGTCTTGAAAGGCGAGGCGTCCACCGTGCGGCGCATCCCGCCCATCGCGGCGGCCGGCTGCCGTGCGCCGGCTGCGGGACCACCGAACGCGCCGACCGGCGCGGGTGCGTCGTAGAGGAGGATGGCCACCGCTCCCTTCTCGTACGCCGTCAGGGCCTTCTTCTGGTCCGTCGCCTCCTCCACCCAGTCGTCCTTCCTGTCGGCCGCGGGCG
>CAYNDV010000140.1:8657-11761 GCA_964396055.1 uncultured Vicinamibacterales bacterium
GCTGCGCGCGCCGGTCATCGGCACCTGCTGGAAGTAGGTGCCGTTCTCGCCGGCGGGCTTGACGCCCCATTCCTTGAATCGCGCCGCGGCCCAGTCGGCCATGCGCTCGTAGCCCGGCGTGAGCGTCCGGCGGCCCTGCTGCTCGTCGGCAGCCAGGAACGTGATGTAGCCCTTGATGATCTTCCCGTCCACACGGATCGGGGTCGGTTCGGCGAAGACCGGCACGATGCAGACGGCGGCCAGGCACACGCCGGCCGCCAGCCGGAAAGCGGTACGTCGATTCATGCGGGTGTTCCTCTCAGCGGGGGCTGGGGATCAAGGCTGCATACGACGCGCCACGGTCCGCAGTTTACGGCAGGGCCCTGTCGAGGCGTGCCTTGAGGTCGGCGAGCCGGAACGGCTTCTGGATGAATCCCGCCAGACCTTCGCCCGCGAACCGTTGCACGGCGTCCTGTTCATCGTAGCCACTGGCGAGGATGACGCGAAGGTCCGGCCGGATCCGCCGCAGTTCGCGGTACGTTTCGACGCCGGTCAGACGGGGCATGGTGAGGTCCAGCAGGACACAGGCGATGTCGGGCCGGCGCCGGAACACCTCGAGCGCCGCCTCCCCGTCTTCGGCTTCCAGGGCTTCGTGGCCGAGGCGCTGCACGAACGTCACGCACAGCCGCCGGACCGACGGATCGTCGTCCACCACGAGCACCACCGCGCGCGGCGGCGGCAACGCGGCGGACTCCGCGACGACGGGCGCGACAAGTCCGCCGTCCGCCCCGGCAGGGGGCAGGAACGGGAAGAGCACCTGTACGCGGGTGCCGCGGGCCGGGGCGGAGTCCACGAGGATGGCGCCCCGGTGGCCGCGGACGATCCCGAGCACCGCCGACATGCCGAGCCCCCGCCCGGTGAACTTGGTGGTGAAGAAGGGATCGAAGAGCCGCTGCAGGGTGTCGTCGTCCATGCCGCAGCCGCTGTCGGCGATCTCGAGGCCCGCGTACCGCCCGGGCGGCGGCTGCCAGCCGGCCCGGCTGCGGGCCAGCAGGGCCTCGTCGGCCTCGATGACCCTGGTGCGGAGCGTCACCACTCCGGGCCCGTCCCCGCAGGCGTCCGACGCGTTGGTGATCAGGTTCATGACCACCTGCTGGACCTGGGCCGGATCGCCCTCGAAGCAGACCGGCCCGGCGTTTAGATCGAGGGCCAGGGTCACCGTGCGGGAGACCGCCGCACGCAGCAGGTCGGCGTTTTCGCGCACGACCGCGTTCAGGTCCAGGCGGGTGACGACGAAGCGACCTTTCCCTGAGTAGGCCAGCATCTGCCGTGTCAGGTCCGTGGCCCGGCGCGCGGCGGCCATGGCCTGCTCGATGCCCTCACGCGCCGGCGACAACGGCGACAGGCCCTGCTGGGCGAGGTCGAGATTGCCGAGCACGGCCATCAGCAGGTTGTTGAAGTCGTGCGCGAGCCCGCCGGCCAGCACGCCGAGGCTCTCGAGTTTCTGCGCGTGCTGCAGCCGCCGTTCCAGTTCCTGGCGCTCCCGCGTGCCCCGCTCGCGTTCGGACACGTCGAGGAACATCGCCACCATCCGGCTGGGCGCGATGCGGAAGGCCACGACGTCGAACGCGCCGCGAATCGTCTCGTCCGCATAATCGACGTGCGTCGTGCGCCAGGGAAGCCCGGTGCGAGCCACGTCGCGGTATCGATCGGGAATCTCCGTGCCGGTGAGCGGCGGGAACGCCTGTTCGATCGTCCGTCCGAGAAACGGCGCGTGGTCGATCCCGAGAATCGCGTCGGCGGCCGGGTTAGCGCCAACGAGGACCAGCCGCGTCTCGCCCTGCAGTTCGTAGAGGTGCATCCCCATCGGCGAGGATTCGACGATGCTCTTGAAACGCTGCTCGCTCAGGCGGAGTTCGGCTGCGGCCGCGCGCCGGCCCAGGAAGCTGCCGATCAGGTCGGCCGCGGTGCGCAGGAGATCGATGTCCACCTGCCGCCACACGCGCGGGCTGCGCGTATCGTCGAAGCCGACAAATCCCCACCACGTGTCCGCCACCCAGACTGGCAGGACGAGAATCGCCTTGATCTGCTGGGCCTCGAAGATATCCCGCGCATCGGCGGGGAAGTCGCCGGCGACGCCCGTGACGGGCTGGTTCGCGGCCAGGGCGTCGGCCCACGCCTGGAACCCGCCGCGGTAGGGGAGGTGCTGAAGAACGGGATTGTCGAGTTCAACCGACACCCCGGCGCGGCAGTCCTCATGCGTCTGCCGCATGCACAGCCCGTCCTCCGGATGGATGACGTTCTCGAAGAGATAGACGCGGCAGACGTCCACGGCTTCCCGAATCGCACGGAGCGCCGAGGGAAGCGCCTGATCTCCCCCGAACACGAGCGCCTGCGAACAGACCGACAGGCCCCGTTCGTACTGAAGCCGTCTGGTCAGTTCGGCGGCGTCGCTCACGGGGCTTTCTCCCCGCACTCCGCGCAGAATTTCGCGCCGGGCTTGAGGGCGGCACCACAGCCCGTGCAGGGGGTGGCCGCCTCGACGCGCGCGCCGCACTCGGCGCAGAACTTCACCTTGCCGGCAAGCGGCGCGTGGCAACTCGGACAGGTGGCCCGCACGCCGTCACGCCAGTTCTGCTCCTTCAGCATCTCGCGATCGTCTTCGGCCACCTTGGAGTGCGCCCAGATCTCCTGCACGGTCCGGCTGGCCTGGGCAGCCGCCATCTCGACGCCCAGATCGGGCGCGCACTGCTTGCAGAGTCCCCTGGGCTCGTTCCAGCAGGCCTTCCGGCACACCCAGGACGAGCAGCGCGAACACTGGACGAAGTCCGGCTTCAGCTCCTCCATCGCCTCGGCGAAGGCCGAGTCGTGGGCCTTCTCCCAGGCCGCCGACCGCGCACGTTCCCCGAGGTCGGCGGCGGAGCCGAAGAGTCCGCCGAACAGGCTGCTCGCGGCATCGAGCGCCGTCGTCAGCGTGCCCAGGGCCGACGCGTTGAAGGTGGTCCGGAAGCCGGTGCCGCACCGGTCGCAGAAGAACTCGAACTGGAATCCTTTGTTGGTGCTGAGGTCGTTGTAGTTGCGCGTGAACTGGATCTTCGCCATGGTCTCTCCCGGGCTCCGACCGG
>CAYNDV010000141.1:0-11760 GCA_964396055.1 uncultured Vicinamibacterales bacterium
GGCCGCCGCCGGGGCAGCGGGTTTCGCGCCCTCGGGCGCGGCAGGGGCCGGGCCCTGCGGGGCTTCAGGCTTGTGGTCTTCGGACATCACGCCACCTACGCCCAGTCGAGGGCGCCCTCCCGCCAGGCATAGAAGTACCCGACGACGAGGATGAACAGGAACACGAGGATCTCGATCAACCCGAACCAGGCAAGCTTGTCGAGGATGACCGCCCACGGATACATGAAGACGGTCTCCACGTCGAAGATGACGAAGAGCATCGCCACGAGGTAGTAGCGCACGCTGTACCGGTCTCGGGCGTCGCTTTTCGCCTCGATCCCGCACTCGTACGGCTCCAGTTTCACCCTGCTGAAACGCTGGGGCGCAATCAGCCGGGCCAGCATCAGGGTGACGATGCCAAAGGCAATCGCGACCAGGATGAAGATCAGAATGGGAATGTACGCGTCGGCCATCGGGGTCCCTGACACGTGCCGTACACACGAAGGGCACGCAGCCCCGGTTTATAGCACGCGCTTGGAACCAGGGTCAAGGCGCCCAAGTGCCCATGTTTCAAGCGTTTCCCGGAACCGTGTATACTGCTTGCAGGCCCTGCCAGCACCAAGGAAGACCTATGACGCGCCGAACGCCTCGAAACGCCCGGGCCCTCGGGCTCCTGGCCGTGACGCTGACGCTGTCTGCGGCAGGGGCGGCCCCCCTGTCGGCCCAGGCTCCGCGCACCCAGGAACGTGACCTGTTCGTCAGCGTGCTGACGAAAGCCGAGACCCCGGCCACCGGCCTCGCGCCGGGCGATTTCCTGGTCCGGGAGGACGGCCTGGTCCGGGAAGTGCTCCGGGCCCGCCGGGCGACCGACCCGATCGACCTCACCATCCTCATCGACAACAGCCAGGCCTCCGGGGCAGCGATCCTCGACCTGCGCCGGGCTCTCGAGGCGTTCACCGCCGCCATGGCCGAACACGGCCGCGTGGCCCTGGTGAGCGTCGCGGATCGGCCGACGATCCTCACCGAGTCCACCAGCGACAAGGCCCTCCTGCTCAAGGGCGTGCAGCGCGTGTTCGCGATGCCCGGGTCGGGCGCAACGGTGCTGGAGGGCATCTCGGAGGTGCTGGCCGGTCTCAAGAAGCGGGACTCCGAGCGCGCCGCGCTGCTGGTCATCTGGCTGGGCGCGCCCGAGTTCAGCAACATCGGCCACCTGAAGGTGCTGCAGGACCTGCAGGAAGGCGGCGCGGCCCTGCACGTCCTGACCGTCGGCCCCGGCGTGCCGCGCGACGCGGCCACCCCGGAGGGCCGCGATCGTGAGGTCGTCTTCGACCAGGGGTCCCGGGACACCGGCGGGCGGCGGACCAACGAGCTGTCGCCGATGAGCCTGAAGGATGCCCTCGACAAGCTGGCTTCCGAACTGACGAACCAGTACCGCATTACGTACGCACGGCCCGACACCCTGCTGCCGCCGCAGAAGGTCGAGGTGTCCGTCCGGCCGCCCGGGCTGACGGCCCGCGGGACGCCAGTCCGGACGATCAAGCGGCCGCCCGCCACGCCGTGAACGCCGTCAGGCTCCGTGCTGCGGTGATGGCAGCCGCGGCGTTCGCGGCTCCCATCACAGCCCGGCCGGCCCTGCCGGCCGGTGCGCCACAGGCCGGTCCGCCGGCGGCCCAGGGCCAGCCCCCGGCGGCCTTCCGGAGCGGCGTGGATCTGGTCTCGCTGAACGTCACGGCCACTGATGGTTCAGGGCACTTCGTCCGCGACCTGGCCCAGGCGGATTTCCTCGTCTTCGAGGACGGCGTCCAGCAGGACATCTCGTTCTTCACGCGCACCAGCCTCCCGCTGTCGGTGTCGCTCCTGCTCGACACGTCGGCGAGCATGGAGGAGAAGATGGCGACGGTCCACGTCGCCGCCAGCGGCTTCGTGAACCAGCTTCGGCCCCAGGACCAGGCGGAGATCATCGATTTCGACAGCCGCGTGACCGTCTCGGTGCCGTTCACCGCCGATCGGGCGGACCTCGAAAAGGGCATCCGGGCGACGGCTGCCGGCGGCTCGACCGCGCTCTACAACGCCGTCTACATCGCGATCAAGGAACTGCGCAAGCTCCCCGTCACCGGCCCCGGTGACCAGCGCCGCCAGGCGATCGTCGTCCTGTCGGACGGCGAGGACACCTCCAGCCTGGTCGGGTTCGAGGAGGTGCTGGAGCTGGCGAAGCGGTCCGAGACCGTGATCTACGCCATCGCCCTGAAGTCGAAGGACTACCTGACGGCCAAGGGGTACAACGAGGCGGACTACGTGCTGCGGCAGTTGACCACGCAGACGGGCGGCCGCGTGTTCTTCCCCGAGACGGTGGACGAACTGCCGGCCATCTACCGTGCGATCTCGGACGAGCTGTCTGCCCAGTATGCGATTGGCTATTCCTCGAAGAACGGCCGCTCCGACGGCCGGTGGCGCCGCGTGGTGGTCCGTGTCACGCGCCCCGGGGTGGCCACCCGCACGCGGCAGGGGTACTACGCACCCGCCCCGGCCCGCTAGGGGGTTCAAGGTTCACGGTTCAAGGTTCACGGTTCAAGGTTCACGGTTCACGGTTCAGGGTTACGAGGGGCCGTTCGGCTGAAAGGCCCTTCGGCCGTTCGGCGCGACAGCCTGATCCCTTCTTGCTTCTGGATTCTTGCTTCTGACCGCGTTCCCCGCCCCCAGCCCCCAGCCCCTAGCCCCCAGCCCCTGTCATTGATATGCTCATGCCGCACTGAGAGCACAGGTGCGACATGCCCAACCGTCCAATCGTCTCCTTCGTCGGCGCCGGTCCCGGTGACCCGGGCCTGATCACGGCGCGGGGCGTCCACTGCCTGACGCGCGCCGACGTCGTCGTCTACGACGAGATGGTCCACGCCGTGCTGCTGCGGTACGCGCGCCTGGATGCCGAGCGCATCGCCGTGGGCCGCGCGTCGCCGCTGGCCGCCGACCGCGACGCGATCTCTTACCTCCTGCTCGAGAAGTACCGTGACGGCAAGCGGGTGGCCCGCCTGAAATGGGGCGACCCGATGGTCTTCGACGATGGCGGGGAGGAGGCCCTGTTCCTGCACGAGCATGGGGTGCCCATCGAGGTGGTGCCTGGCGTGCCGGCGGCGGTGGGGGTGCCGCCGTACGCGGGTGTGCCCACGACGTACCGCGGCGGGGGCGACACGCTGACCCTGGTCCGCGGGCACGAGGAAGCCACCGACCAGGCCCCGGATGTCGACTGGCGGAGCCTGGCCAACCTTGACGGCACCATCGTCTGCTACGCGGGGCCGCGGCAGCTGCCGTTGATGCTCCGCGCCCTGCTCACGCACGGGCGCCCGGCCGACGAGCCCGTGGCGCTGATCTACGACGGGACGCTCTCGAGCCAGCGCACCGTGACCGGCACCCTCGCCGAGGTCACCGATTCGGTGTTGCCCGCCCATACCCGGCCGGCCATCGTCGTCGTGGGCCGCGTGGCGGGCCTGCGCGCGCACCTCCAGTGGTTCGACGTGAAACCGCTGTTCGGCCGGCGCATCGTCGTGACCCGCCCGCGTGAGCAGTCGCGGGAACTGGTGGAACTGCTCGAGGATCAGGGCGCCATCGTCGTGGCGGCACCGACGGTGCGCCTGGCGGAGGCCTCGGACCGCAAGGCCCTGGACCTTGCGTGCGCGAACGTGGAGCAGTTCGACTGGCTGGTGCTGCCGACGCTGACGGGCACCGAGGTGTTCCTGAAACGGCTGCTCGCGGGCCCGCGCGATGTGCGCGCACTCAAGGGCGTCGGCATCTGCGCCGTGGGCCAGTCCTCCGTGGACCGGTTCAATGCGCTCGGCGTCCGCGTGGACCTGGCCCCGGCCGAGTACCGGATCGAGACGTTGATCGAGGCGCTCGCGAGTCGCGGCAACCTGCACGGGCGCAAGGTCCTGCTGCCGCTCGCCGAAGGCACGCGCGACATCCTGGCAGCCGAGTTGCGCCGCGCCGGGGCCGTGGTCACCGAGGTGCCGGCCTACCGGCTCGTGAAGGTGTTCCCGGGCGAAGCCGGTGAACCCGACCTGCACAAGATGCTGCTGGAAGGCCAGGTGGACGTCGTGACGTTCGGCAATCCGTCCACCGTGCGCGAGTTCGTGGATCTCTACGGCGCCGACGTCGTGGCCGACCTGCTGCAATCGACGGTCGTGGCGTGCATCGGGCCCGTGACGGCCCAGGTGGCGAGGGGGTCCGGCATCGCGGTGCAGGTCCTCTCGCCCGATCACACCAACGGCGGGCTGGTGGCCGCGCTGGTGGAGCACCTGAAAGGGCCAGGGGCCCGGGGCTAGAGGCTGGAGGCTACCGGAACAACCCCTGCACGAAGGGCAGCCGGGCGAGGTCGTTGAACACGACCGTCACCATCAGGAGCATCAGGACGGCGAAGCCGGCCATCATCATCCGCTCCTTCACCTTCATGCTGAAGTCGCGGCGGAAGAGGCCCTCCACCGACATGATGAACAGGTGGCCGCCGTCGAGCACCGGGATGGGCAGGAGATTCAGCAGGCCGAGGTTCAGGCTCAGCGAGGCCATGAACGTCACCAGCGCCATCCAGCCCGCCGCCGCGTAATCGCCCGACAGTTGCGCGATCGCCACGGGGCCCATCAACTGCGACGGCGACGTCTCGCGCGTGAACAGCCCGCCCAGGGTCCGGACGATCAGGCCCGCGAACTCGACGTTGCGCTGCAGGCTGAGCGTGAAGGCGCCGACCGGCCCGGGCTGGATGGTCTCGACCTCGTCGCCGATGCTCACGCCAATCAGCCCGATGGTGCCCTGCCGCCGCGGCGTGACCACCACCTCCAGGGGCTGCCCGTCGCGGCGGACCGCCACGGTGATCGCCTGCTCGGGGTGCTTGCGGATCGCCGCCGACAACTGGGACGAGAACACCATCGTCTCGCCGTTCACGGCCTGGACGATGTCCCCGGCCTTCAGGCCGCCCTGCTCCGCAGGGCTGCCCGCCTCGACGCCGCGGATGGTCGGGTGAACGTCCGGCAACACGCCGATGTCGCCGACGTTCATCTTCGTCTGCGGCTTCGGCGTCACGGTGAGGGTGAGCTCACGCCCGTCGCGGATCACGCGGAGGTCCGTCGGCCGGTCCGCGCGCCCGCCGATGGCCAGGTAGAACCGCTCCCAGGTCGGGACGTTCTGCGTGCTGACCTTCACGATGCGGTCGCCCGGCAGGACACCGGCGACTTCGGCTGGCGCGCCCTTCGTGACGGCGCCGACGACGACGGGATCGTTGTCGAAGGCCGGCACCTGGGCGCCGCGCACGAAGACGATCCACATCGCCAGCACGGCAAACGCGATGTTCATCGCGGGCCCCATGATGAGGATGCGGAACCGGTCCCACTTGGGACGCGACAGGAACTCGTCGTTGGCCCCGGACCGCTCATCTTCGGGGTTCTCCCCCGCCATCTTCACGTACCCGCCCAGGGGCAGGATGCCGATGGTGTAGTCGGTTTCGCCCCGGCGGATCTTGAAGATCTTCGGCCCGAACCCGATGGAGAACACCAGGACGCGCACGCCCAGCCAGCGGGCCATCAGGAAGTGACCCAGCTCGTGGACGAAGACGAGCACGCCCAGCACGAATACGAACGAGAGCACCGTCATCACGTGGGAATAGCCTCGATCAATTGTAACCGTTCACGAGGTCCTGGGCGAACGCGTGGGCCCAGCGGTCCACCCGCCTGACCTCGTCGAGCGTCCTCACCGGCCCGGGGTCGCAAGCGTCCATGGTGCGCTCGATCACCTCGGCAATCGACAGGAAGCTGAGCTTGCCGGCCAGGAACGCCGCGACGGCTGCTTCATTAGACGCATTGAGGGCCACCGGCGCCCCATCGCCGGCGCGCAGGGCCCGGTAGGCCAGGGCCAGGCAGGGGAATCGCCTGAGATCCGGCGCGAGGAAGTCCAGGTGCCCGGCCTTCACCAGGTCGAGGGTCGGGAGCCCGCCGGACCAGCGGTCGGGGTACGAACAGGCGTACTGAATCGGCAGGCGCATGTCCGTCACGCCCAGTTGGGCGATGACCGACCCGTCGCAGAACTCCACCATCGAGTGCACGACCGACTGGGGGTGGATGACCACGTCGATCCGGTCGGCGCCGACCCCGAACAGCCACCGGGCTTCGATTACCTCCAGCCCCTTGTTCATCAGGGTGGCCGAGTCGATCGTAATCTTGCGGCCCATGCGCCAGGTCGGATGGCGCAGGGCGTCTTCGGGCCCCACCTTCTTCAGTTCCGCCGGCGAGTGGCTCCGGAACGGCCCGCCCGACGCCGTGAGGATCAGGCGCGTCACCTCGTCGGGCCGCCGGCCATGGAGGCACTGGTGTATCGCGTTGTGCTCGCTGTCCACCGGCAGGATGTCGGCGCCGGCGCGGCGGGCGGCCTCGGTGACGATGCCGCCGGCCATCACCAGGACCTCCTTGTTCGCGAGGGCAATCCGCTTGCCCTGTTCGATGGCGGCCAGGACGGCTTCCAGCGCGGCGGTGCCGGACGAGGCGCAGAGGACGATGTCCACATCCGGGTGCGTGGCCACTGCGGCGAGGCCCTCCGGCCCCGCGCCCATGGCCGGGGGCCGCCACGGCGTGAACGACCCGCGGGCGTGATCGAGGGCGTGCGGGGTGGCCATGGCCACCACCTGCGGCCGGTACCGCTGTACCTGCTGCGCCAGGAGGGTCGCATTGGCGCCGGCCGCGAGCCCGACAACCTCGAGCCTTCCGGGATGGGCGTCAACCACCGCTAGGGCGCTGCGCCCGATCGAACCGGTGGACCCGAGGATGGCCAGGCGTCGTGGCGCGGGCACGTCAGTTGAACAATTGCAGGAAGACGTAATACACGGGGATCACGAGCAGGAGCGCGTCGATCCGGTCGAGGACGCCGCCGTGGCCGGGAATCAGCATCGAGCTGTCCTTCACCTCGGCGCTGCGTTTCAGGAGCGACTCGAACAGGTCTCCGGCGATCCCGAGGGCTGCCAGGACCAGGCCGAGCATGACGAGCCAGCCCGGGCCCAGGGCGGGCCAGGCATACCCGCCGGCCACACCGCACAACACCGCGCCGGCCAGGAGACCGGCGAGGGCCCCTTCCACGGACTTCTTCGGGCTGACGAGCGGCGCGAGCCGGTGCCGGCCGAGCCGGGAGCCGACGTAGTACTGCGCGGTGTCCGACAGGACGACCAGCGCGAGCCCGAACAGGAGGGCGTCGCGGCCGTGCGTGGTCCGGATGGCCGCCGTGAGCCCCAGCGGCAGGCCGATGTAGAGCACGGGAAACAGCGCGGCCGCGGCTGAGCCGGCGACGTGCGGTGCGGGCTGGTTCGCGCCGAGCACCACGAGGCAGATGCCTGCCATGGCGGCCGCCAGGACGGGCACGACGTGCAGCTCGGGCCAGCCAATCGCCACCGCGACGATGGCCGCGGCCGCAGCGC
Source organism: uncultured Vicinamibacterales bacterium (assembly GCA_964396055.1). Taxonomy (GTDB): domain Bacteria; phylum Acidobacteriota; class Vicinamibacteria; order Vicinamibacterales; family JAKQTR01; genus CAYJPV01. The sequence continues at coordinate 7,418 of CAYNDV010000141.1, forward strand.
CGACGGTGCGGGGCACCACCAGGCCGTTTCTGGCCGCGAGCGCCGCGTATTCGAGGAACGCCGCCACGACAATCGCCGCCACGACGGCGAGGAACAGCCAGGCCGGGGCGTACCAGATGGCGGCCAGCACGAGGGCAATCAGCACCACGCCGCTGAGGAGTCGGATCACAGGGCCACCCTGGCCCGGGCCGACGGCGCGATGCCGCCGTAGCGCCGGTCCCGCTTCTGGTACTCCACGATCGCCTCGAGCAGGTGCCGGCGGCGGAAGTCGGGCCACAACACGTCGGTGACCCAGATCTCGGCGTAGGCGATCTGCCAGAGCAGGAAGTTGCTGACCCGCATCTCGCCGCTCGTGCGGATCAGCAGGTCGGGATCGGGCTGACCGGCCGTGTAGAGGCAGCGGGCGAACGCCTGCTCGTCCAGCGCGGCGGGGTCCGCGCCCTGCTCGATGAGGCGCCGGGCGGCGTCGACGATCTCGGCGCGGCCGCCGTAGTTGAGGGCGATGTTGAAGAGCATGCCCGTGTTGTCCGCCGTGGCGTCGATGCCCTTCACCAGCTCGCGCTGCACATCGGGGGCGAGCCCCTCCATCCGGCCGATCACGCGGAAGCGGATGTTGTTGCGCACGAGGGTCTTCAGCTCGAGGCGCAGGTACCGCTTGAGCAGCGCCATGAGCGTCGTCACCTCGAGGCGGGGACGTTTCCAGTTCTCCACCGAGAAGGCGTAGAGCGTGAGGACCTTGAGGCCCAGCCGCGCGCCGGTTTCCACCGTGTCGCGCACGGCGGAGACACCGGCCTGGTGGCCCTGGACGCGGGGCAGGTGCCGCTGCGCGGCCCAGCGGCCGTTGCCGTCCATGATGATGGCCACGTGGGCGGGCAGCCGGGTGAAGTCCACCTGGCGGGCCAGGTCGTCGTCGGGCGAACCCGGCGGGACAGACGCGAGGAGTTCGTCACGCGACATACCGGAGTCCTGAGCAGCGCAAGCTCGTATGATAGCAGCTACGGCTCCCGGTAGCGCACGCGGACGAGGACCAGCCCGCGCGCGGGCGCCGTGGCGCCGGCGGCGCCGCGGTCGCGGCCGCGCAGCAGGTCGCTCACCGCGTCCACCGGCCGGCGGCCATCGCCCACCTCGATCAGCGTTCCCGCCAGAGCCCGCACCATGTGACGGAGGAAGCCGTCGGCCTCGATCTCGAACACGATGAAGCGGCCCGTGACGGGCACGAGGCGCCGCATCACGTCAGGCGGCGCGCCGGGGATCGTGTCCGGGGCGGCGGGCATCGTGTACACGCGCGCCGCCGTCACGGTGCGGGTCGTGGTGGCCACGTCGCTGCCTGCGGACTGGAACGCCGCGAAATCGTGCACACCCTCGAGCCCGCGGGCCGCGGCGTCCATGCGCGCGGCATCGAGGGGCCGCGCCGTATGCCAGCACCACGCCCGGAGGCCTGGCGGCAGCAGCGGGGCGTCCCAGATCCAGTACTGGTAGGTCTTCCCCACCGCGTCGAATCGCGGGTGGAACGACGCGGGCGCCTCTTCCACCGTCAGCACGCGAATGTCGGGCGGGAGCGTCGCGTTCAGCGCGCGGCGGACCGTGCCGGCGTCGTGGGCGAAGCCCACGCGCGTCGACGCCACCTGCCCCAGGGCGTGCACGCCGGCGTCCGTGCGGCCGGCGCCGGTAACCCCCACCGGCGCGCCCTCCATCCGGCTGAGTGCGTCCTCGAGCAGGCCCTGGATGGACAAGCCCTCGGCCTGCCGCTGCCACCCGATGTACGCCGTCCCGTCGTACGCGAGGGTGAACTTCAGCGTGCGCACTACCGCGCCACTCGTGATCCGGGTTTCACCAGGGGCTGCCCCTCCGCGCAGAGCGGGCACGACTCGGGCTGGTAGGTGGGCGGCGCGATGGCGGCCAGCGCCGCGAACGGCACGTCAACGGGCTGGTCCCTGCCGCTGCGGTTGATGACCGCGCAGGCGCCCGCCATCGACGCCCCGCGGGCCGTGGCGACGTCCATCGTCTCGCGGGTGGAGCCGCCGGTGGTGAGGACGTCCTCGACCACAAGCACGCGGTCGGCGGGCGACAGGTCGAACCCGCGCCGCAGCGTCAGGGTGCCGTCCACGCGCTCGGCGAAGATCGCGCGCACGCCCAGGGCCCGGCCCACCTCGTGCCCGATGATGAGGCCGCCCAGGGCCGGCGACAGGACGACCGTCGGGCGGGCGTGGGCCAGCTTCGCAGCCAGCGCCTTGCCAAGCGCCTCGGCCTCGGCGGGGTGCTGGAGCACGAGCGCGCACTGGAGATAGACGGGGCTGTGCAGACCGGACGACAGCTTGAAATGGCCGTCGAGCAAGGCACCGAGCTGGCGGAAACGGTCGAGCACGTCGACAGACACCATGACAACTCCCTGCCGGCTCGGCGGCCGGCGGCACAGCCGGGCCCCGCGAGAACGGCAGCCCTCTTGCAGCCGTCACACGGGAGGCCCGGGACGCGGTGCTAGTATATGCCGTTGCGCTTTTCCCGAACCCGCTTCCCGGCCCGCTCGTCTATTCAACAGGAGCGGCTGCCGTCCTGCAGGGCCTGCGGGCCGCCCGGTTACTGGAAGCAAGCCGACCGTCATTTCTGGAGCTGATGGCAATGCGTCAATCCCGTGTTCGTCTCGCGTGTGGACTGCTGGCCGCGGTGTTCGTGTTCGGACCGGCAGTGTCCGCCTCCGCACAGGCGCCAACGCTGGCGGCGGCCACCTCGTCTGTTCAGGCAGCCCCGGTCGGTGCCGTCAAACAATTGACGCTCGATGAGGCAGTGCAGCTGGCCCTCGAGAACAATCTGGGCCTCCAGGTCCAGAGAATCAACCCCGAGGTCCAGGAGACGGGGATCGACTCGGCCAAGGCCGCCTGGGTGCCGACGCTGGGCGGGTCGGTCAACTTCTCGAAGCGCAACTCACCCGTCAACAGCTTCTTCGCCGGCGCCGACGACGTGGTGACGCGCGACGGCTTCACGTCGACGTTGTCGACCAACCAGCTGCTGCCTTTCGGCGGCGGCAACTACATGGTCAACTGGGACACCTCGAGGACGGCCACCAACAGCGTGTACGACAGCCCGAACCCGGCGCTGGGCGCCGCGCTCCGGTTCGAGTTCACGCAACCGCTCGCCCGCAACTTCAAGGTGGATGGCGCCCGGCAGCAACTGCTGGTGTCGAAGGCCAACCGCGAGATCTCGGACATCGACCTGCGGCAATCGGTGCTGACGACCATCCGCACCGTCAAGTACGCCTACTGGGACCTCAAGGCCGCGCAGAATGCGCTGCAGGTGGCGAAGCAGTCCCTGGATCTCGCACGCGAGTCCTTGCGCAACAACCGGACGCGGGTGGAAGTGGGCACGATGGCCCCGATCGACGTCGTCGAGGCCGAGGCCGAGGTGGCGCGCCGCGAAGAGAACGTCATCGTGGCGGACAACACGGTGGCCCGGGCGGCCGACCGGCTGCGCACGCTGATCTTCGCGCCTGACATGAAGGACTTCTGGACCGTGGCGCTCGATCCGGTCGAGAAGGCGGTGCTCGAACGCCGGCCGGCAGACGCCGAAGCCGCCGTGAAGGCGGCCTTCGAGAAGCGCACCGACCTGCGGGCCGCGCGCAAGAACCTCGAAGTGAGCAACTCGAACATCACCTACTACAAGAACCAGACCCTGCCGGACGTGAACGCGGTGCTCAGTTACGGCCAGACGGGCCAGGGCGGCACCAAGAAGAACTTCGGCTCGGGGTTCCCGCCGCCCATCATCGGCGAGATCGAGGAGGGGTTCGGCACGGTCATGAGCCGGATGTTCAAGCCGGACTACAACAACTGGGCCATCGGCGTGCAGGTGTCCTACCCCATCGGCAACAGCAGCGCCGACGCAACCATCGCGCGGTCGCGCCTGCAGTACCGGCAGCAGGAACTGCAGCTGCGGGATCTCGAGCTGCAGATTGCCACCTCGGTGCGTGACGTCGCCCGCTCGGTGGACACGAACTGGAAGCGGCTCGAGGCGACCTCCGCCACCCGCCGGCTGATGGAGCGGCGGCTGGAGGCCGAGCAGAAGAAGTTCACCGCGGGCCTGTCCACGAACTACCTGGTCTTCCAGGCCCAGCGCGATCTGGCCGATGCCCAGTACTCGGAGCTGGTGGCGGCGCTGGACTACAACAAGTCGCTCATCGACTTCGAGACCGTGCAGGAAGCGCCGACGGCCGGCAGTTCCGGGGTGTCGTTCTCGAGCGTGCAATCGGGCAGCAACACCAACGCCTCGCGGTCGGCCACGACGGCGGCCGGCGCCGCGCGGCAGGGGCAGTAGGCCAGGGGTTCGGGGCTTGGGGCTCGGGGCTCGGGGCT
>CAYNDV010000142.1:0-11760 GCA_964396055.1 uncultured Vicinamibacterales bacterium
TCCGGCCGAACGGCCTGTTCGTGGCCCAACGGCCCAATGGCCCCCAAAAAAAAGAACCCCGCAGGCCGCGAGGCCTGCGGGGTGAGTGATGCCGGCCGGCCCGGAGGCTCCGCCTCCGGGCTCGACTGGCGACGGGCTAGAACACGAACTTGACGCCGAAGCGGGCCGACATCGGCGCCTGGAAGCCGTTCTCCATCAGGAAGAGCGGGTTCTTGACGACGTTGTTGCTCGCAATCAGCTGATCCCAGTTCGTGCGGCCAGCGTAGAAATCGGCCTCGTTCAGGTTCACGCCGCTGACCTGCTGGTAGGTCGAGTTCTTGCTGTTCGCCGTACGCTGGTTGAACAGGTTGATCACGTTGAGGCTGAGCTGGAGCGACTTGGCCCCGCCCATCTTGAACGTGTGCGAGATGTTGAGGTCGGTCTGATTGAAGAACGGCGTCCGCCCGTCGCTGCCGCGGCCCATGTACTGGACCGGCAGGTTGTTGGGCGGGAAGATGCCGATCTCGCGGGTCACGGGCACGCCCGACGCCGCGTAGAAGTTGGCACCCACGCTGGTGCCGATGGGCAGCACGTAGATGAACTGCGCCTTGAACTGGTGCGGGCGATCGGTCGCCAGCACGCCGTACTCGGCCTTGCCCTGGCCGTTGAACGCCATGGCCGGGTAGTCGAACGCACGGCCCACGTTCGGGCTGGTGCGGCCGTTCTCGTCAGACTGCGAGAGGCCCGAGTAGTTCCCGTAGAGGCGGCTCCACAGGTAGCTGGCGCGGGCGTACCAGTTGTTGGACAGGTTCTTCGAGAGGGCGAACTCGACCGAGTCGTAGTCGCGCTTGGCCTCAGGTGCGGCCACGCCGGGCACCAGGGCGCCCGTCCAGTCGAACACCTTCGTCCCCAGGCCGTGGCCCGGGTTGCCGACGATGTAGATCTCGTTCTGCTGGTCGTCGAGGGCGCCGAGGTCCTCGATCGCCATGTCGATCTGCTTGTGCACGTAGCGCATGCTGAGCGCGATGACGTTGGTCAGCTGGTGCTCGAGGCCGAACGACATCTCCTGCATCTTCATCGGCTTGAGATCCGGGTCGATCGCATCCGCGCCGAGGGAGACGTGGCGGAAGTCGATCGGGCCGCGGATCAGCGTGCCGGAGCAGGCCGGCGGGCAGCTGGAGCTGGCGGTCAGCGCAACCGGATCCGTGATGTCGAGCGTGTAGTAGTACTCGAGCCACTTGTCGCCGCCGAACGAGCCGCGCGGCAGTTCGAGCTTGAAGATGTCGTAGAAGATGCCCCACGAACCGAAGGCCTTCCACTTGCCGTCGCCCTTGATGTCGTAGGCGAAGCCGACGCGCGGCGCCAGCTTGTCACCGAAGTTGAACTCGACCGCGTACTCGGGGTACTCCGGCCCGGCGATGTAGGTCGGGACGCGCTCGCGCTCGGTGCGCACGCCGAGGTTGATCGTCAGCTTGTTGTTGACCGTCCAGGCGTCCTGGATGAACAGGCCGATGTTGGTCGTGCTGACATCACCCTCGGTGATGAAGCCCTTCTGGGGGTCGACGCCGTTGCTGCGGACCTGGTAGTAGCCGAACGGGCCGCGCAGGCCGGAGAGGGCCCGATCCCAGTAAATCCGGACCAGGTTGCCCTGCTCACCCGACAGCACGTTGTTGCCAACCCGGTCGAACTGCACGCCGCCCTTGATGGTGTGCTGGCCGCCGAAGTTGCCGTAGTACGTGCTGTCGATCTGGAAGTTCATGCGCGTCTGCTGGTCGCGGGTCCGCGCATTGTTGGTGAACACGTTCGTGTACCCGCTGCCGAACTGGTTGGACGGCGGCACGCCAGCCTGGCCGATGTTCGACACCTGGTAGATGAACCGGTCGACCGACGGCACCTTGAGGTCCTTCGCGTCGGAGAAGTAGTAGCCGGCGCGGAAGCCCACGAAGAAGTTCGGACGGGCCACCCAGTCGGCGGTGCCGGCCAGGCTCCAGTTCGGGAACTCGCTGTCGATGTCGTAGTTGGTCGAGGCCGAGTCCGTGCCGGTCAGGCCGGGCAGACGGCCGGCGCTCTTCGACCAGCTGTTGTTGTAGGCGAGGCGGGTGCGGAAGTTGTTGCCCCACTGCCCCGTCGTGTTCGCCGCCAGGTACTGCACCTGGTTGGTCTGGGTCTTGTCCGCGAACGTGTTGGCGTTCGGGTTGCCCGCCGTCGTCGGGCTAACCGAGCGGGTCGTCTTGGTGCGGGCCGGCTGATAGGCACCGAAGAACCACGCGCGATCCCGCACGATCGGGCCGCCGAGGGAGACACCCGGCTCGATCCGGTTGTACTCGTCTTCCGGGTACGTCCAGTACTCGGCCTGCATCGAGTTGTTCGGGTTGGTGCGCAGCGACTTGTTGCGGGAGGCGTCGAGCTTGTCGCCCTCCCAGTAGAACAGCGCGTTGCCGCGGAAGCTGTTCGTGCCGCTCTTGGTCACCGCGTTGACGACGCCGCCCGTGGCGCCGCCGTACTCGGCGGTGTAGCCGGACGACTTCACCTGGACTTCCTCGAGGAAGTCGGCAATCAGGGCCTTGCCCGACGTGCCGTTCTGGAGGTTCGTCGTCTCGACGCCGTCCACGATGTACCGGTTCTCACCAGCGCTGGCGCCGTCGATCGACAGGCCGCCCAGCTTCGATTCGCTGTTGGCGCCCGGCGCCTGCGTGACCAGGGTCGTGAAGTCGCGGCCCTTGGGCAGCAGGTCGATCTGCTCGTTGCGCAGCGAGGTCGCGCGCGCGCTCTGGCGCACGTCGACCAGCGGGGCCTCGGCCGACACCTGCACGGTCTCGGCCACGCCGCCCACGCCGAGGGCGAAGTCAACCTTCTTGATCTGCCCGAGGTTGATCAGCACGCCTTCCACTTTCTGCGTGTTGAAGCCCTGCAGGGTCGCGGTCACCTCGTAGGTCCCGGCGGCGAGAGCCGGGAACCGATAGGCGCCCGCACCGTCAGTCACCGACGTGGCCACGCTGCCGACGGCAACGTTCTTGGCCTCGACCGTGACGCCAGGCAGCACCGCTCCGGACGAGTCCTTCACGATGCCTTCGATCGCGCCACGCTGATCCTGCGCTGCCGCCGGCATGGCCAGCGCGAACGCCAGGAACAGGAACGCGAGGGTCCTGAAACGCATATTGCTTCCTCCTCAAACAAGACTTACCGTTTAACCAACCACTTACCTTGGGGGCCGTGCCAGCCCACGCCTCTCAGGCGCCCCACTGACACCAGTGCCCAGCCCCTTTTTATAGCACGTCGAATGCCAATCGGCAACTTCCCGCAAGACATTGTAAGAACGATACTTAGTATCGCGCGAATCGCGAAGAAAACCCGAATATCCAAGCACTTGGGGACTCCCGATCCAACGACGTGGATCGGGGAAGCCCAGCCAGCGGCATCTTCGAGGCAACGGGGCTGCGATGAGCACGGCTGAGGCGGGCCGAAAGCGAAGCACCCTGGTCTGACCGAACGAGTCAACTGGACAGAACTAGCGGCCGGTCAGGCTCTCGAGCATCTGGCGCGCCTGGAGATAGTCAGGTTTGAGGCGCAACGCCTCCACCGCCCTCGATCGCGCCTCGGCCAGGCGGCCTTCACGAGCCAGCGCGACGGCGAGGTTGTACCGGGCGGCGGCTCCGGTGGCGTCGGCCGCGCACGCGCGCTCCAGCACGGGAATGGCCTCGGCGGCCCGATCCTGCATGAGCAGCGCGACGCCCAGGCGCTCATGCACCGCCGGGGCGACACTGTCAGCCGCGGCGGCGACGCGCAGGGCCCGCTCGGCCAGGGGGGCATCGCCGAGACTGAGCGCCACGACACCCGCTTCGAGCCAGGCCGCGGAGTCAGGGGGGGGGACCAGGCCGAACAGGGCCGCGAGCGAGGCTCGGGCCTCGTCGGTGCGGCCGAGGGCGGCCTGGGCCCGTGCGGCGGCCAGTCGAGCCGCGTCGGGCAACACGCCTGCATCGACCGCGGCCACGAGGTGCGGCAGGGCATCTCCCGCGCGTCCCGCGTCGAGCAGGGCCCGGCCCAGCGCCAGTCGGACGTTGGGCTGGCCGGGATCGAGGGCGAGGGCCTTCGCCAGCAGGGGCACCGCACCCGCCGCATCCCCGCGCAGCCACACCGCCTGCCCCACCCGGAAGTACACCAGACCGGTGGCGGCTCCGTCGTCTTCGAGGCGGTCCAGCCACGCGGCGGCTTCGTCCATGCGTCCGGCGCCGGCCAGGTAGACAGCCATCTCGGCGCGTTCATACCGGCGTCCCGTGTCGGCTCCCAGCGGCCAGTTCGCCGCCAGTGCCGCCGACGCGAGGCCTGCGGCTGCCCATCCCAGTGGGCGCCACCGCCGTTCGCGTATCCGGTCGACGGTCCAGGACACGGCCGCGCCTGCGGTGACGCACAAGGGCACGAGCAGCGGCAGCCGGTACCGAGTCGAGACGAAGAAGGCCACCACCAGTGCCCCGTACACCGGGACGAAGGCCGCCCAGGCGGCAAAGGCCCGGCTGCGCAGCTGGACGCCCATGACCACGAGCCCGACCAGTCCGAGCGGCAGAATCAGCCACGGCCCGACCACGAGCCACCGGAGCCACGTGCGTTCATCGCGGCTGTAGAACGTGAAGCTGTAGTTCAACGCGAGGTCGCCGGCATTCAGGAGCAGGGCCAGCTTCCGGCCCGTCAGTGCCACGGCGTCGCCCGGGTGCGTCCGGATCCAGGCCCAGGCCCGGCCGTAGAAGTACGCGGAGACCTCCGCCGCGGACAAGGGCCGTCCGGTGTCACGTTCGGCCAGGGCGCGGGCGTCGCGCAGCTGGCCTTCGATGGCCGGCGTGATGCCTGGCACGGTCGTGTAGGTGCCGTCGGCTTCACCGTGGTTGCCGATGTAGAAATTCAAGCCGCCGTGCGACGTGACGAGAATCCACTCGCCCGACACGACACGGTTGCGGACCGCCACCGGGGTGAGGAGCATCGCGAGGCCGGCCGCGAAGGCGACGGTCTGGCGCGCACGCGCCCGGATGGTGTGGCACCACCAGAGTCCAGCTGCCGCAACCGCCGCAAAGGGCAGCGTGTTGGGCCGGTTGAGGATCAGGCACGCCAACGCCACACCGGCGCCGACGGCGAGCGGCACAGAGGGGGCGCGCAGCGCCCGACCAAACAGGAAGAGCGCCAGGGCGGTGAGGAAGGGATCGAGGGCGGCCTGCAGCAGCAGCACTTCGTAGAAGGCGAAGACGCCGGTCAGCGCCGCCAGTGTGCCCGCCGCCAGCCCGGCGCGGTGGCCGAACCAGTCTCGGCCCATCAGGTAGACCAATCCGACGGTTCCGGCCCCCAGGACGGCCTGTACCAGGCGCACCGCCGTGAGCGACTGCTCCGTGGCCGCGAAGACCGCGCCCATGAAATAGGCGTAGAACGGCGCGAGGAAGTACACGTCCGGTCCGAGGGTCCAGTCGCCTGCCACCAGTCGTCTCGCGAGGGCCACGTACGCGCCGTCGTCGAGCGTGGCGCTGGGCTGGAGCAGCGGGTGATCCGAGAACTGGGCGAACACCATCAGGCGCGTCGCGACGGCCACGGCCAGCAGCACACCGATGCCCAGGAGGTGTGGCACGGCCGGGTCCCGTGGCCGGGGAGGGCGATCGGCCTGCGCGGCAGGCGGTCCGGCCGGCGGTGCAGGACGCGGTGGGCGCCCGTGGGCGCGAGGTCGGGTCACGGTGCCTACCAGCATATGGCGCGGCCGTGAGGATGGACAAGCCAGCGGAGCCGACGCTGGCCCCCGGAACCCGGCGCGGATAAGATGGCGCCCTATGGAAGACCTCGTCCGCTCGCTCCTGGCCCAACTCGGCGAAGACCCCGATCGAGAAGGGCTGAAAGACACCCCGCGGCGCGTGAAGAAGTCCCTGACGTTCCTGACCGACGGCTACCGCGTCGACGTGGACGCGCTGGTCAACCGGGCGCTGTTCACGGTCGACTACAGCGAAATGGTGATCGTCAAGGACATCGACTTCTTCAGCCTCTGCGAACACCACCTGCTGCCGTTCTTCGGCAAGTGCCACGTGGCCTACATTCCCCGCCACAAGGTGATCGGCCTCAGCAAGATCCCGCGCATCGTCGACGCGTTCGCCCGGCGCCTCCAGGTGCAGGAGCGCCTGACCAACGAGATCGCGGAGATGATCCAGCAGAAGACGAGCCCCCTCGGCGTGGCCGTCGTGATGGAGGCCAACCACCTGTGCATGGCGATGCGCGGCGTGGAGAAGCAGAACTCGTTCTGCGTGACCAGCGCCATGCTCGGAGCCTTCCGCGAGCGCGACCGCACGCGGATGGAGTTCCTGGAACTGATACGGAAGCGACAGTAGGCCATTAGGCCGTTAGGCCGTCAGGCCGTTGGGCCAGACAGGCCGTTTGGCCGTTCGGCCGTTGGGCCGAATGGCCGAACGGCCGAATGGCCAGGATAGCCGAACGGCCGAATGGCCGCCAGATTGTTATACTGCCCCTGTGAAGGCACACGCAGCACTCGTGGGACTCCTGGTGGCCGCGCTCGGCGTCGGGGCGGCGGCGCAGTCGCGAACGTCCGCGTCAGCCAAGGCGCCGGCCAAAGCCCCGGCGGTCCCCGCAGCCAAGGTCGAGCCAGCGGTCATCACCTGCCCGTCGCCGCTCGGCACCGGCGTGAACACGAAGCGGGAGTTCTGCGACGTGCCGATCGGCCGCTCGCCGGCTGACGGCATCGTCGTGAAGCTGCCCGCGCACAAGGGCACGGCGGCGCTGCTGTTCGATCTGCACAATCGCCAGACGTACTCGGAAGAGCAGGTGCGCGCCCGGCGGGCCTACGCCCTGACGACGGCCACCGCCGGCGTGTTGACCATGGACAACACGCTCATCACGCGGGCCGTGGTGCAGAACGAGTTCCGGTCGGCGGCCGATCTGTTCGACCGGATTGGCGGCGGCGCCGGCCCCGGCGGACTCAAGGCGGTGGCGCCGACTGGCGTCGAGAGCATCCGCGTCGAGATTCCGGAGAACGTGACCGAAGTGGTGATCCTGGGCGAGAAGCTCCAGGTGTCCCGGTTCGAAGGGACCGAGACGTTCGTGGCCCCGGGCCGGCCGATCGCGCTCATCAGCGCCGTCAGGGTGGAATACCAGCCGGCGCCCGTGAAGAAGGCGCCGGCCAGGGCGCCGGCGCGCAAGACGCCTGCGAAAAAACCCGTCAAGAAATGAGAACGGCGGCCGGACACCGAGGTGCCCGGCCGCCATCGTCCTCCGCGCCCCGCGCGCTCAGCCCTTTGCGGGGGCTGCAGGCGCCTCGTCGCCGGCCGGTTTCCTGGCCGTCGACTTCAGCATGCCGAGCGACACCACGTTGGGGTCTTCCTTCAACACGTGCTGCCGGTAGAGCCGCGCCATCTCGTCGTGGTAGCGCTGCTCGTCGGGCGTCCGCTGCTTGCGGCGCGCGGCCAGCTTCTCGTCGCGCGCCGTCTTGGCGATGCCCTGTTCGTCGAGATCCGTCTGCGCGCCCTTCGCCACCGCCTCGGCATTGAGCACGAGCGAATGGGCCGTGCTCGCGAGCGGCACGGGCTTGTTGCCCGCGAAGATCTCGTGGCGGCCGTGCTCCTCGTACCACTTGGTGAGGCTGGCCGTCATGTGCATCTTCTCGACAATCTGCCGCCAGCCGATGCCCGTGTTGTAGGCGCAGAACGAGATCTCGCCCATCTGCGTGGCGTACGGGATGATGCACATCTCCGTCCGGCGGAAGTCGTAGTTGAACAGGTCCTGGAACCACATGCCCGCGATGAACAGGAACAGGAAGCGGTCCGAGCGGCGCCGGTCGATGTCGGCCCGCGTCCGGCCCTCGCCGACGTTGCCGTAGTTCCGCTTCGTCGCGCCGAACGCCTTGTCGAAGCGCTCCATGAGGTTGAGCACGGTCAGCTTGCTGGGCGCCTTGAACGAGTCGTAGTTGCGGGCCAGGGACAGGGCCATCCCGATCGCCGACCAGACACGACCCCTGGCCGTGTCGTTGACCAGGCGGATGTCCTCGGCCAGGCGCGGCCCGTTGAGGAAATGCGTCACCGCCACGCGCTCGCGGGTTTCCTTGTCCACCATGACGGCCATGCCGATGCCGCAGTTGGGGTGGCAGCCGCAGCTCAGGTTGCCGAAGTCGTGCTCCGGCCCCTTCACGAGGTCGGCCCAGTCGGTGAAGGTGGACACGAAGGAGATGGGGAACCAGTCATGGGCCGGGTCGCCCATGCCCACCTGGTCCTTGATGTCGTGGGCCAGATCCGCGAGGGTGTACCGCTGGGCGGCGCGGCGCTCGGGCGTGATTTCCTCGTCACGGCCCGTGAAGGACACGGGCTGGAAGGATACAAACGAGATCTTCTTCGGGTTGTCGAGGGCGAACTCGATGATGCGGCCCACCTGCTCGTTGTTCACGCCGTTGACGATGGTGACCACCGGCACGATGTCGATGCCGGCGCTCCACATGTTCTCGATGGCGCGCAGCTTGACGTCGAACAGGTTGCCCACGCGGCGGTGCGAGTTGGCGGCGTTGCCGATGCCGTCGAACTGCAGGTAGGCGAAGCGCAGGCCGGCTTCGGCCGCCTGGCGGCAGAACTCGGGACTCTTGGCGAACTCGATGCCGTTGGTCGCGGCCTGCACGCTGTTGTAGCCCACCTTCTTGGCGTAGCGGACCGCGTCGAGGAAATATGGCGACAACGTCGGCTCGCCGCCCGAGAACTGCACCGACATCTGCCGGCGCGGCTTGATCGAAATCGCGTTGTCGAGCACCGTCCGGATGTCGTCCCAGGTCAGTTCGTGCACGAAGCCCACCTGGTTGGCGTCCATGAAGCACGGATCGCACATCATGTTGCAGCGGTTCGTGAGGTCCACCGTGAGGACCGAGCCGCGGCCGTACTTGATCGTGCTGCTGCCGTGGTCGTGCAGCCGCTCGTCGTTGTGGGCGGTGATGTCGCGGCCCGGGAACACCGACTCGAGGTGCCTGAACATCGCCGGGTCGGTCGACATCACGTCCTCGAAGTGGCCGTGAATCGGGCAGTCCTTCACCATCAGGATCCGGCCGTCGCGCTCGATGATCTGCGCCTTGATCTCGCCGATCTTCTCCGTCAGTAACGTCGAGACGTCGCGCTTGCCGTCGAGGATCGCCTGGCGCGCCTCACGCACGCAGGTCGGGCACAGGGAATCGGTCTCGCGCGGCACGCCCAGCGTGGGCTTGGTCTTCTGCCACGACTTCTGCAGCGGCTTGTCCGACCACCGCGGCACGAACGACTCGCGCTGGCTCAGGCGGCTCACGGCGGCGTAGCCGTGCCACAGCCCGCTGGCCAGGATGCTGAAACCCTTCTCGACATACTTGATGGGGGCGTGGCCCATAGCTCATCTCCTTCAGGCAGGGACGCACCTCGCCGACAAGTACAGCCGCGCACGCAGACCGGTGGCGGCAGATGCAGGAGGTGTAGGGAGATGATAGGCGGTAACCCCCTGAGCCCGCCGGGCTTTCCCGCGGGCTGGCGGTTTCGAGGGGCGAGCGGGCGATCCGGGGGACTGGCCGGTCACCCTCCGCCGGGTGGCGGGACGCGAAACGGCCTCTCGAAGCTCTCCGCCGGGCCGTTCAGCCCCCGATGCGGGCAATCACCGGGCCGAGTTCGCCGGCCGTGGCCTCGAGCATCTCCCGCGCCCGGGGCGGGATTTCCGTGATGGAGTGTGACGCGACGTTGAGGACGCCGACGACTCTCCCCGCATGGAAGACCGGGATCACCGCCACCGCCAGCAGGCCCTCCTGGCGCTTGGCGGCCGTCATCAGGCCCGGCAGGATGTCCGCGTGACGCCGGAACACGGGCCGGCCGGCCCGTGCCAGCCGCGCATGCGGGGAATCCGCGGCGTACCGCGCCGACAGCTCCACGAACGAGTCTGACAGGCCGACATGGGTGCGGAGGACCAGGTCGCTGGTGGCGGCGTCGAACGTGTAGACGCCCCCGCTGTCGAGGCCGTCGAATTCGAGCAGCACGCGCAGTACCTGACGGAACCCGGCGAGTGGGTCGCGGGCGGCACTCAGCGCGAGGGCCACGCGCTCACGCAGCGGGACTGGAACAGCGGCGGACGTCGGCATCGTTGAGCGGGTCCCGGCAGTGCGTCGGCAGGCGGCAACGCGTGATCGGACGCTGCGCGGTCGCGCGCAGCACGAGGGGTCCTGTTCAAATTAACAGTGCCGTTGCGGAGACACAAGGGGCAGTCCCGGCGGCACGGGATCTTCCGACGCGGGGTGACGGGGATCTCCCGACACGGGTGTCGGGGGCCGGAGGACAGCCTAGTGGACGAGGCCGCGGTCGGGCGGATGCCCGTCGAGCAGGGACTTCATCTCGAGCAGTTCGATGAGCCCCTCGCAGCGCGCGGCCACGCCGGGCCGCTCGAGCAGCGCCTGCCGTTCGATGGGCTGGAATTCCAGGTACTGCGCCAGCGCATTGACCACCTCTTCGTCGGAGAGCGTGGCCGGGAAAGGCAGGTCGGGCGCATCGGCCGACGCCAGCAGCTTCTCGAGGTGGCGTCGCCGGCCGCTGACGAACGCGCGCTCGTCGGCCGTGGCGGCGTCCGCCAGATACTCGATGGCCGCCACCCGGTACGGCTTGCCCTCGCGCTCACCCACGATCCGGAAGCGCTCGACCCCGCGCAGGATGATGTTGTAGCGGCCGTCCTCGATTGACTCGACGTGGGTGACCAGGCCGGCGCAGCCGATCTCGTAGATCGCGGAGCGGTCCCGCGCCTCGCCGGGCCAGCCGGGCTTCTGCAGCACGATGCCCATCAGCCGGTCGCCCGCCAGCACGTCCTTCACCATCGCGCGGTAGCGCATCTCGAAGACGTGCAGCGGCAGGAACACGCCCGGAAAGAGGACGACGTTCGACAGCGGGAACAGCGGCAGTTCGTACGGCGGCACGGCCGCGCCTACGCCATGAGCAGCGGGTGCTCGAGGAACCGCTTGAGCGTCTGCAGGAACCGCGCCCCGCTCGCGCCGTCCGCCACCCGGTGATCGACCGAGAGCGTCATCTTCATGCGGTACCCCACGGTGAGGCTCCCGTCGACGACCACCGGCACCTGCCGGACCGCGCCGACGGCCAGGATGGCGGCCTCCGGCGGGTTGATGATCGCCGAGAACTCCTCGATGCCCATCATGCCGAGATTGGAGATCGAGAAGGTGGCCCCCGTGTACTCACCGGGCTGCAGCTTGCGCGCCCGGGCCCGGTCGGCGAGCGTCCGCGCCTCTTCGGAGATCTCCTCCAGCGGCTTGAGGTCGGCGTCGCGCAGCACGGGGGTAATCAGCCCGTCGTCGAGGGCCACGGCCATGCCGATGTGGACGTGCGTGAACTGCTTGATGTGATCGCCGGCAAACGACGCGTTGATCTCCGGGTGCTGGCGCAGCGCCAGCGCGGTGGCCTTGACGATGATGTCGTTGACGCTGATGGTCGACTTCTGGTCCCGCAGGGCCTTGTACGCGTCCCAGACGCGGTCCATCGCCACCTCCACCGTCAGGTAGAAGTGGGGGATGGGCCCCTTGCTCTGCACCAGGCGCTTGGCGATGGTCCGCCGCACCGACGTGAGCTCGACTTCCTGGAACTCGGGCCCGCCGGCGCCGGCGGCCTGCGCGGCGACGCTGCGCGCGCGGACCGGCGGCCGGGCGGCGGGGGCCGGCGCCGCGCCACGGGCCATCGCGGCTTCGATGTCGCGCTTGATGATTCGGCCCTGCGGGCCCGACCCCTGCAGCGCGCCGAGATCGACGCCGGCTTCCACGGCCAT
>CAYNDV010000143.1:0-1733 GCA_964396055.1 uncultured Vicinamibacterales bacterium
GCCACCAAGGCGGCCGTCGAGGAGGGCATCGTGCCCGGCGGCGGCGTGGCCCTGGTGCGCGCCATCAAGGCCCTCGAGACCGTCAAGCTCGACGGCGACCAGCAGGTGGGCCTCAACATCGTCCGCCGCGCCATCGAAGAGCCGCTGCGCATGATCGCGCAGAACGCCGGCTTCGAGGGCTCGATCGTCGTCGCCAAGGTGAAGGACGGCGAGGGCGAGTTCGGCTTCAACGCCCTGACCGACAAGTACGAGGATCTGGTGGCCGCCGGCGTCATCGACCCGACCAAGGTCGTCCGCAGCGCCCTGCAGAACGCCTCGTCGATCGCGTCGCTGCTGCTCACGACCGAGGCCCTGGTGTCCGAGATTCCTGAAGAGAAGAAGGAACCCGCGATGCCGGCCGGCGGCCCGGGCGGCATGGGCGGGATGTACTAGAGGCTAGAGGCTAGAGGCTAGAGGCTAGAGGCTAGAGGCTAGAGGCTAGAGGCTTGGGGGCTGGCCAGAAGCCAGGCCCCCCGGCCCGGCCGGAAAACACGAAGGCCGGAGAGGGAAACATCCCGCTCCGGCCTTCGTTGTGTACCGAACGCATCGTCGAGGCGTGCGACTTCTTGCTTCTTGCTTCTTGCTTCTTGCTCTCCCCCCGCCCGCCTCACCGGAGGGTGAACGTCAGCTCGATGGTCACCAGCACGGGCACGGGCTGGCCCAGGCGTCGGCCCGGCACGAACTTCCACTGACGGGCCGCCTTCACGGCCTCCTGGTCGAGACCGTAGCTGGAATCGAGCGACCGCCTGACGTCGCATTCGCTGACCGACCCATCGGGCATCACCACGCAGTCCAGCACGGCCGTGCCCTGGATCTTCGCGCGCATGGCATCGGCCGTGTAATTGGGTCGCACTTCACGCAGCAGGCGCGGCAACTCGATGCCCGAGCCGGGTCGGTACGCGCCGCCACCGAAGCCACCGCCGTACCCGGGCCCAAGTCCCGAACCGCGGCCGGGCCCGATGCCCGTGCCGGTGCCCGTGCCGGCCCCGCCCCCCGAACCGGAGCCCTGCGAGGTCGTCGAGTTCGAGGACTTCATGCCGTCGAGCACGCCCACCAGCGAGGTCTCCGCGGAGGCCATCTGCTGGGCCGGAATCTGGAATTCCTGGGTCGGCAACTGATCTTCGGGCGAGGGCTGCGGAATAATCTCGGGCGGCTTCTCCACCGGCACGGTGATCCTGTCCTTGCCCGGCAGTTCCGCGAGCCGGGGCGGCTCGATCGACTGGTTGCCGCCGCCGCCGCCCCCCCCGCCGGGCCCGGGTTCGGCCAGCCACGTGATCTGATCGAGCACCGGAAACGCATCCGCATCCCTGGCGTCGATCGGCTCGCCGATCGTCGGCAGCCACGCGGCGAGGAACAGCAGTCCCACGCCCGCGACGACGTGGGTCACGAACGACACACCCATGGCGCGCGACAGTCGGCCCGTCTGCGTCTCGAAGGCGAACATCTCATCCTTCGGGTGCAGGTGGTCCAGTCGCACCGACAGGTGCCCCAGGGTATCCGGGGCCGCGCCGTCTGTGGTGTTGCGTTCGGACATGTGGAGGGGAACTCCCCTTCGGTTATTGTCGCGCGCCCGACCGGACTTCGCAAGTGCAAGTCCGATGCCGGGCTATGCGGTCGGAACGCGGCCCGGCACGGCCCGCACCGTTCACCGTCGCGGACAGTCCCCCGCTTCAGCTGTCGCTGGCAGATGACGG
>CAYNDV010000143.1:1833-11432 GCA_964396055.1 uncultured Vicinamibacterales bacterium
GCCGGGGCGAATCCCTGCGCCGCCAGCGCGGCCACGCCCGCGTCGGCACTCGGCACGTCCTTGAACACGCCCACCGTGAACAGATTCCGTTCGACGACTTCTGCCATACGCTCCATTCCCCCGCGGCGTGCAGGCGCCGGACCCCGGCCGTCACGCCATCCCTCACTGTAAGCGGGACGCCGCGCCGCAGCAAGCCGAAAGCCGGAGACGCCGGAAGGTGGTACAATCGCGGTGGCCGGAGTCGTTCGGCCCGATCACGCGGGGACACGCCATGGGAAGCCTGGGACTGCCGGAACTCATTATCATCTTCCTGATCATCATGATCATCTTCGGCGGCAACCGCCTGCCTGAGCTCGGCCGTGGCATCGGGAAGGCCATCCGCAACTTCAAGGATGGCGTCAAGGACGGCAACTCGCAGGACTAACGCCATCTGCCGTCCGCCCGCGCCCGCGGCGCCCACCGCCGCGGGCCGCGCCGTGCCGGCGCCGCGGGTGGTTCCCTCAGAGCAGCACCCTCGCATCACCAACCCGCCTCGTCACGCGTTCCCGATCCAAGTACTCCAGCAGCGGAATCGCGAACTTCCGTGTCACGCCGTAACGGTCCTTGAACCCCGGCACGTCCACGCTCACCGGCTGGCCGCCGGCCGCCGCCTTGCGCGCCGCGAGATCCTGCTTCAGCCCGCTCAGCACCGCCGCATGGAAGTGCAGCGCATCGATCCGCACCAGCACTTTCTGGCGCACCAGCAGCGCGGCCATCTTCTCCACCAGCGGCGCCGGCTGGCCCAGCGCGGCCGCCGCCTCCCCCAGCGCCGGAGGCGCCAGACCAGCCTCCCTGTAAACCCGCTCCAGACCGGCGCTCGCCTCCGACTCGGCCGGTGACAACGCGAGGCGGTGCGACGCCAGGGCCAGCCGCTCCCGCGCGACGATGCGGCCGGACCGGGCCAGGTCGTCGAGCACGCGATCGAATACGCCGGGCGCGGCACGCGGGAACAGCTGCTCGCGAGCCTCCTCACGCGGCAGGCCCTCGTCGAGGGGTTGCCCGCGATGATGAGCGTCGATGCGCCGGACGACTGCCGCCGCCCGCTCGGCCAGCACCGGGGCGGCCAGCAGCACGTCGCCGATCGTCACCGCCCGGCCGGCTGACTCAGCGGTGCGCCGCACGGCATCCGCCTGGGCCGGCGTCAGGCCGAGGCGCACGCTCAGGGCCGCCACGGGCACGCCTGCGGTCGCCGCTTCGGCCAGCAGCAGATCGAGTCCGGCCTCCGCCCCGCTCACCAGCCGGTCGCCAGCCGGGCCCACAGGATCGAGACAGGCGAAGCGGGCGCGGCCCGACGCCGTGCGGATGCCGCCGCGTGGCGGGTGCGGATCGACCACTACGCCGCCCGCGATGGTCTGCGGCGGCGAATAGGCCCGCAGGATGAACCGATCGCCGCGCGTCACCACCGCCGGCCGCTCGAAGCGCACGCGGGCGTACGCCGACCGGCCCGGCGGCACCTCGCCGACGGCCGGCGCCTCGTCGTCCGCCGACGGCCCCACGAGGCCCGAGAGCGCGACGCGCCCGAGCACCTCGGTGGTCCCCTGGTGGAACCGCACGCGGGCCCCGTGGCGCAACGGCCGCGCCGCGGGCAGCAGCTCGAAGCGGATGTCCGCCAGGCGCGTGTCGGCCAGGGACGCCGGCCCGGCCAGCACCGATCCGCGTTCGAGGTCCGTCACCTCCACCCCTGCCAGATTCACCGCGACCCGCTGGCCCGCCACGGCCACATCCTCGCGCCGGCCGTGCACCTGCACGCCCCGCACCTTGACCGGCCGCGCGCCCGGCAGCACCACCACGTCCGCGTCCACCGCGAGGCGGCCCGACACGAGCGTCCCGGTGACGACGGTGCCGAAGCCCTTCACGGAAAACACCCGATCGACGGGCAGCCGCGCCGGCCCGTCTGCCGGGCGCCCCGTCACCCGCTCCGTCAACGCGCGCAGGGCGGCCCGCACCTCGTCCAGCCCCTGCCCCGTCTTCGCGGAGGCCCCGATGACGGGCGCGTGCTCGAGGAACGACCCGCGAACGAGATCGCACACCTCGAGGCGCACCAGTTCCGCCATGTCGGGATCCACGAGATCGATCTTGGTGAGCACGATGAGGCCGGTCGGCACCTGCAGCAGGCGGCAGATCTCGAAATGCTCGCGTGTCTGCGGCATCACCGACTCGTCGGCAGCCACGACCAGCATCACGGCATCGACGCCACCGGCCCCCGCCAGCATGTTCTTCACGAACCGCTCGTGGCCGGGCACGTCGACAAACGCCACATCGAGCCCCGGCGCCGCCCAGTGGGCGAACCCCAGGTCGATCGTGATGCCGCGGGCCTTCTCCTCCTTCAGCCGATCGGGATCGGTGCCGGTCAGGGCCAGCACGAGGCTGCTCTTGCCGTGATCGATGTGGCCGGCGGTGCCGATGACAAGGTGGGTCATGGGGAGATCATGGCAGAAGACAGGAGACAGGAGACAGAAGACAGAAGACAGAAGGCAGAAGGCAGAAGCAGGGCCCGGGCTACCGGCGGCGGCGGCGGCGGGCCGGCTGGCGGGCCGTCCGGCGGGCGCCCTTCGACGGCCGCGCGTCGCGGGCGCCGCGCCGATCCGTCTTTCCGCGCCGGCGCGCGGCCCGGTCGTCGAGCGGTCGTCGATGCACGCGCTCGATGACGTCGACGAGGCCCAGATCGATCTGGCGCCGGTCCAGGTCGACTCGCGCCACCAGCACGCGGACCCGGTCGCCGAGGCGGAACGCCCGCCGCGACGTCTCGCCGCGCAGCTCGTGGGCACGCTCATCGAACCGGTAGTAGTCGTCCGCCAGCGTCGAGACGTGCACCAGCCCTTCCACGAAGTGCTCCGCCAGCTCCACGAACAGGCCGAAGGCCGCCACGCCCGTCACCACCCCGTCAAAGGTCTCGCCGACCTTGCCGGCCATGAACCGGGCCTTCTTCCACTGCACCAGTTCGCGTTCCGCGTCGGTGGCCCGGCGCTCGCGGTCGGAACAGCGCCGGGCGATCTCCGGCATCGCCGCCTCGAGGGCGTCCCGATCCTCGCCCGTCAACGCGCCGCTGCGCAGTCGCCGCAGGACGCGATGGACCACGAGATCGGGGTACCGCCGGATGGGCGACGTGAAGTGCGTGTAGGTGTCCAGCGCCAGGCCGAAGTGCCCCCGGTTCTCCGCCTCGTAGCGGGCCAGCTGCATGGTGCGCAACATCTGGAACGCCACCGGTTTCTCCTCGGGCAGGCCGCGTACGCGCGTCACCAGCCGCTGGAAGTCCGCGGGCCGCACCGCGCCCGGCTTCGGCGTAAACGCGAAGCCCAGGCTGGTCGCCAGCGCGGCGAACTCCTCCACCTTGAACGGATCGGGCGCGTCGTGCACGCGGAACGGCGCCGGGCAGCCGTGACGGTGCAGGTGGCGGGCCACCGTCTCGTTGGCCAGCAGCATGCACTCTTCGATGATGCGGTGCGCCACGTTGCGCTCCTCGGGCACGATGGCCTCGATGAGACCGTCGGTGTCCAGGATGATGGCGGGCGCGGGCAGGTCGAAATCGATGGCTCCCCGCTCGCGGCGGCGCGCGCTGAGCACGTCGAACACCGCGCGCATCCGCTCGAGCAGCGGGCGCACGTCCGCGAGCCGGGCCCGCACCGACGGATCGTCGCCGGTCAGCAGGGCGTTCACCTCGGTGTAGGTGAGGCGCGCCGCGCTGCGGATGACGCCGTCATGGAACGCGTACGCCACCACGGCGCCGCGCGCGTCGACCTCCATGAGGCACGACTGCACGAGCCGGTCCTCGCCCGGGCGCAGGCTGCAGAGGCCGGCCGCCAGGTCCTCCGGCAGCATGTGCACGGCGCGATCGGGAAAGTACACCGACGTGCCGCGTTCGGCCGCCTCGCGATCGAGGCTGCTGCCCTCGCCGACGTAGTGGGCCACGTCCGCGATGTGCACGCCGAGCTGCAGGTGGCCGTTCGCCAGCGGCTCCACCGACACGGCATCGTCGAAGTCCCGGGCGTGCTCGCCGTCGATCGTGACCACCGTCAGGCCGCGGAAGTCGGTGCGGCCCGCCAGGTCCGCCTCGCGCACCTCGTGCCCCGCCCAGCGCGCCTCGGCCAGCGCCGCGGGCGTGTGCTCGTCGGGAATCCCGTGCTTGCGGAGGATCACCCGGGTATCGACGCCCGGGTCGTCGAGCCGGCCGATGACCTCGGTGACGTGTCCGATCGGGCCGCGCGTCCCCGTCGGCCATCGGATGATCGCCACCACGACCATGTCTCCCGCCGCGGCGCCCCGTGCCTCTCCTGGCGGCACGCGCACGTCGAAGGGCAGGCGCCGGTCGTGCGGCACCACCCACGCCAGGCCGGTCCCGTCCTCCTCGAAGCGGCCCACCAGGGTTTCGTTGGCCCGCTCGAGGATGCGGATGATCCGACCCTCGCGGCGGGCGTCCGTGCGGCGGTGCTCGACGCGGGCCACCACCCGGTCGCCGTGCATCGCGTCCTTGAGATACGCGGCGGGCACCAGGATGTCGCCGCCCCGCGCGTCGGCGGCCGATTCGGGCCGGACGAACCCGTACCCGTCCTGCGCCATCGCGAGCCGGCCCACCACCAGGTCCATCCGACCGGGCAGGCCGAACCGGTGGCCGCGCACGATCACGAGCGCCCCTTCCGCCGCCAGCGCCCGGAGCTGGCGCCGCACGCCGACGCGTGCCTCGCGCGGCACCTTGAGCACCTGCACCACCTCGCGCGCCGACACCGGGTGGGTGAACCGGTCCGCGAAGGCGCGCAGCAGGTCGTCGCGCGTCATGGCCCGCTGCCCGGACCGGCCACGACCACCTGGATGTCGCCGACGTTCGTGCCGGTGGGCCCGGTCACCACGAGGTCGCCCAGCGGCGCGAAGAAGTGGTACACGTCATTGTCGGCCAGCATCGCGGAGGGCGACGGCAGCCCGGCAGCGGCCGCGCGGGCGACGGTCGTCGGATCCGCCACGGCGCCCGCCGCGTCGGTGGGGCCGTCGATGCCGTCGGTCCCCACGCTGGCCACGGCCACCGGCCGGGCGAAGCCGGCCAGATCGATGGCGGCCGCCAGCGCCAGTTCCTGGTTGCGACCGCCCAGACCACGCCCGTTGACCGTCACCGTGGTCTCGCCAGCCGACAGCAGGCAGACGCGCCCCGGCAGGGACACGAGCGTCGTCGCCACCCGCCGCGCCAGCGCGTGCCCGCACGCGCGTGCCTCACCCGTGACGGGATCCGGATGCACCACGACCGTGCAGCCGCGGCGCCGTGCCTCGTCTGCCGCGCCGCGCAGCGCGTCCCGCTGGCTGGCGATCACGACCGTCGACGCGCGTGCGAACGCCGGGTCGTCCGGCTTGGGCGACTCCGGCGCCTCACCCCGCACGCCCCGCTCCAGCCACGCCACGACGGGTGCGGGAAACGCGGCGCGGCCGCCGAACCGGTCCAGCACCGCGAGGGCGTCGCCGAACGTGGTCGGGTCCGCCACGGCCGGCCCCGATCCGATCACCGAGGGATCGTCGCCGACGACATCCGAGATGGCGAGGCAGATCGTCGTCGCCGCGGTGGCGGCCGCCAGTCGGCCCCCCTTCACCTGAGACAGGTGCTTGCGGACGGCGTTGAGCGCATGAATGTCCGCGCCGGCCCGGAGCAGGCGGCTGGTTGTGGCCTGCTTGTCGGCGAGGGTGAGGCCGGGCGCAGGCGCGGCCAGCAGCGCGGACGCCCCGCCCGAGAGCAGCACGAGCAGCAGATCGTGGGGGCCGCAGGTGCGGGCGCAGGCGAGAGCCGCCGCACCGCCAGCCACGCTGCCTGTCGTCGGCACGGGATGCCCGCCCACGACGCGGGTGACGCCGGCCGGCAGGGCGTCGCGATCGTTCGGCGCCACGCACACCGCCCGCCGCGGAGGCGTGGGCACGAGGGCGAGGGCTGCGGCCAGCATCGGACCCGCCGCCTTGCCCGCCGCGATGACCGACCACGCCGCCCCGGCGATGAGCTGCGGGGCGTGGACGGGCAGCGCGCGGCGCACCGACGCCGCAGCATCCACGGCGCCGACGGCGGCGGCGGCAATCGCGAGGGCGTCAGCGCGGAGATGGTGCAGGGTGGTCAGTGCCGTGTCGTCCCGTCGCGCTGCCAGGACACGCCCGTGACGCAGTCGAAGCTGGCCAGCAGGCGGCTGACGAGCTCGTCGACGTTCTGGCGCGCGCACAACGCGTCGAGCTGCGCCAGGATCCGATCGAGGGCTTCCTCAGCACTGGCGACGGCGGACTCGGAGAAATACCCGCGCTGCAGGCGCAGGAACTCGAGATGCTTCAGGAACTCCTGCCGGTAGAAATTGGCTATCGGGCTGTCGGGGGGAAACTCGCATGCTGGTTGCGGTCGAGTCAGGGAACGCGCCATGAACTCCTCACGCAGGCGGATGCAAGACGGTTTCAGTGTAGTGAAAGCGCCGGCGGGGTGTCAACGCGGCGCCTTCAGCGCACATGCCGCGCGGCCACCAGTCCGCCGAGACAGCCGACGGCCATGCCGCCCAGCACCAGCGCCAGCCCCGCGCTCCACGGCAGCAGTTCGAGCAGGCCCGACTCGATCGCCGCGGGCCAGGCGACGGTCAGCCGCGCACGCAACACCGCGTGGCCGCCGTAGAGCGCCGCCGCCGCCACGGCGGCCCCCAGCCCGCCGTGCAGGAGCCCCTCGGCCACCAGCGGGCCGCGCAGCAGCGCCACCGGCGCCCCCATCAACTGCAGGATCTCCACTTCGTCGCGCCGGGCGAACAGGGACAGGCGGACCACCGTCGCGACCGTGAGCGCGGCGGCGAGCACGAGTACGCCGCCGAGCACCCAGCCCGCCCAGCCCACCGCGGCAGCGATAGCCGACAACCGGGCCAGCCACTGGCGGTCGAAGCGGACGTCGGCCACGCCCGGCGACGCCGCCGCCCGGGCGGCCAGGGCCTCGACCTCGTCCGCCGAGGCGCGCGCGGGCTGCAGCCGCACGTCCACCGACGCCGGCAACGGGTTCTGTTCGAGGGCCGCAGCGCTGCCGGCCAGGTCCGGGAAGTCGCGGGTGAAGCGCCGGAGCGCGTCGGCCTTCGACACGTACTGCCGGTCGGCCACGAGGGGACTGTCGGCCAGCAGACGGTTGACGGCCACGCGCTGCTCGGGCGTGATGTCGTCGCGCAGGTACACGGTGAACTCCGCGGCCGCACTCCAGCGTGCCACGGCGCGGTGCAGGTTGAACGAGACCGCCAAAAACGCGCCGAGCACGAGCATCGCCACCGCGATGGTCAGCACCGACAGCGCCGTGCCGCCCCGCTGGCGCCACAGTCCCGTCAGTGCCTGCCGGACGCAGAACATCAGGGCGTGCATCGTCTCAGCTCCCGTCGGCGAGGCGGCCGTGTTCGAGGGTGATGGTCCGGCGGCTCACGCGGCGGATGAGTTCGCGATCGTGCGTGGCCACGACGACCGTCGTGCCCTGCGCATTGATGTCGCGGAAGAGGTTCATGATGTCGAGCGCGAGATCGGGGTCGAGGTTCCCGGTGGGTTCGTCGGCCAGCACCAGCACGGGTTCGCCCACCAGGGCCCGGGCGATGGCGACGCGTTGCTGCTCGCCGCCGGACAACTCCTCCGGATAAGCGTTCAGGCGGTGCTGCAGGCCCACCCACTTGAGCACCTGGTAGGTGCGCCGCTGCTGCGCCACGGTGGCTTCCCCCAGCGCATCCAGCATCACCGACACGTTCTCGTGGGCCGTGCGCGTGGGGATCAGCTTGAAGTCCTGGAAGACGAACCCGATGGTGCGCCGGTACGCCTGCACCTCGCGCAGCGTGAGCGACGCCAGGTCGCGGCCGCCCACCGACACCGTGCCGGCCGTCGCCGTCTCCTGCCGCAGCAGCAATCGCAGCAGCGTGGACTTGCCGGCCCCGCTGGGTCCGGTGACGAAGACGAAGTCACCCCTGCCGATCGACAGGGTGAGGTCCCGCAGGGCATGGACGCCGCGGCCGTACGTCTTGGACACGTGAGCCAGATCGATCACGGTGTTGTCCCGAGCATACTGCAGATTGCGGGCAGCGGCGCGCGCCCGTCAGGACACCGCGTCCAGCCGCGACCGCACGAGGCGATCCGCCAGCGAGGGATTGGCCCGCCCGCCACTGGCCTTGATCACCTGGCCCACCAGGAAGCCGAGGGCACCGCGCCGGCCCGCCCGGTACTGCGCCACCACGTCGGCGTGGGCGGCAAGCACGGCGTCCACCCACGCGTGCATCGCGGCGGGATCGGACACCTGCCGCACGCCCAGCACCTCCACGGCCACGTCGACCGGGTCGCCCGTGTCCCAGACGCGGCCGAACACCCGCTTGGCCGCCGTCGCCGAGATCGACCCGTCCTCGACGAGGGCGATCAGGCGGGCCAGCGGCCCGGCCGTCACCCGCACGTCGCCCGCGTCCAGGTCCTCGTCGTGCAACCGCTGCAGCACCTCGCCGGTCACCCACTGCGCCGCGGTCGCCGCCCGTGCGCCCTCCGCCACGATCGACTCGAAGTACCGTGTCAGCGCGGCCGACGCGGCCAGCGTGCGGGCGAGGCCGGTGCGCAGCCCGTGCGCCTCGGCGAGACGGAGACGACGGGCCTCTGGTGGCTCGGGAACACGCCCCCGGAGCCGGTCGATGCGCCCGGGCGTCATCGCCAGCGGCGGCAGATCGGGCTCCGGAAAGTACCGGTACTCGCCGCTGTCCTCCTTGACGCGCATCGGCACGGTGGCGCGCTGGCGTTCGTCGTAGAGCATCGTGGCGGTCTCGACAGCGCCGCCCGCCTCGAGCACGGCCCGCTGCCGCGCGATCTCGCCCGCGAGGGCCTCCCGCAGGAACCGGAAGGAGTTCAGGTTCTTGATCTCCGTCCGCGCCCCCAGGCCCGCCGCTCCCGCCCGCCGCAGGGACACGTTGGCGTCGCACCGGAGGTTGCCCTGCGCGAGTTGGCCGTCGGTGACGCCCGCTTCCACCAGGGCGGCACGCAGCTGCCGGAAACACTCGGCCGCATCGTCCGGCGTGCGCAGGTCCGGCGCGGTGACGATTTCGACAAGCGGCACCCCGGCGCGGTTGTAGTCGATGCCGCTCACCCGCTCCGTGCCCGCGCTCCCGCCGTGCAGCGACTTCCCCGCATCTTCCTCGAGGTGCACCCGGATGATGCCCACCTCCAGGGTGTGCTCGCCGCCCTCCCACGCGAGTCGGCCGTCGGTGGCCAACGGCTGGTCGTACTGGGTGATCTGATACCCCTTCGGCAGATCCGGGTAGAAGTAGTTCTTCCGCGCGAACAGCGACAGCGGCCGGACGGTGCACCCCAGCGTCAGCGCGGCGACCACCGCCTGATCGACCGCGCGGCCGTTCAGGACCGGCAACGCCCCCGGCAGTCCCAGGCAGGTGGGACACGTGCGGGTGTTCGGTTCGCCGCCGGATTCCGAGCGACAGCCGCAGAACAGCTTGGTCGCCGTCCGGAGCTGCGCATGAATCTCGAGGCCGATCACCGCTTCGTACATGGGCCAGACGAGTATAGCGTGGGGCGTGGGGCGTGGGGCGTGGGGCGTGGGGCGTGGGGCGTGGGGCGTG
>CAYNDV010000144.1:0-11413 GCA_964396055.1 uncultured Vicinamibacterales bacterium
GCCACCACCAGCACGGCCGCCGCGGCGGCGGCGGGGCCGGTGCGCCACGGCCCGCGGGGCACGGCCGGCGGCGCGGTGCCGGTCACTTGAAGTCGCGCCTCGAGAAGATGAGCATGGCGACAATGACGAGCGCCGCCGCGTAGAGCAGGCCGTAGCCGCAGGTCAGGGCGACGTAGGCGGCGCCCACGCTCTGCCCGTGCACCACCGCGGCCTTCACGTCGAACGGCGCCAGGTTGGGCAGCGCGTAGTAGAGCCCCCGTGCCAGCCAGGCCACCGCACGCGAATCGACCACCTGTTCGAAGTGCGCGAGGTCCGCGTTGAAGTGCCCCACCACGTAGAGACCGAAGGTCAGCGCCGCCGACAGCATCGGGCTCGAGAACGTCGAGAAGAACAGCGCGATGGCGGTGACGAGCAGGAGGTGCACGAAGATGAGCAGATAGGCCTTGAGCAGGCCGGGGTCGAGCACGGGCGCGTCGACGCTGGCGCGCGCCAGCGCGGGCTGGGACCACGCCATGAACGCCAGCACCGCGTAGAGCGCCGCGGCCATCACGGCCAGGTTCACGGCCAGCGTCAGCGCGAGGCCGCAGAACTTGCCGAGGATGAAGGCCTGGCGGCGGATCGGCTTCACCAGCAGCGCGTAGACGCTGCGCCGATCGACTTCCTTCCACACCAGGCCCACGCCGATGAACACCGCGATGAACAGCCCGAACACGCTGCTTGCCGCCAGGCCCAGGTCCTTGATGATCTTGATGTCCTGGCCGGCCGTGAGCTGGCCGATCAGGAACGAGGCCCCGATGAGCAGCACCGCAAAGAAGACGAGGTTGTACAGGACCTTGTCCCGCACGGATTCCTTGAAGACGTGCCAGGCCACCAGGCCGATGACGCCCACCTCAGGCCTCCCCCATGCGGCGCCCCGCCGGGGGGCTGGCCTGGCGCGCCTGCACCTGCTGGACGAAGTAGTCCTCCAGAGTGGTGCGAATCGGGTTGAGCGACACGAGGCGGCCGCCGAAGGGGCGCAGGGCCGCCAGCACCAGGTCGGGCTCCCCGTCGGCCGGCAGTTCGATCACCACGCGGCCGTCGGCCACCGGCGTCACGCGCGTGGCGTGCCGCGCCGCGTCGCGCCAGCCGTCGGCGGGAAGGCCGGCGACGACCAGCTCCCAGCCGGTGATGCGGAACGCGACCATGTCGGCCAGCCGCCCGGCGGACACCAGCTGCCCGCCCACCAGGATGCCTACGCGCGTGCACAGGGCCTCGGCGTCCGAGAGGATGTGCGAGCTGAAGAAGACGGTGCACCCCCGATCGCGCAGCTCGAGGATGAGGGCCCGCACGTCCCGCCGGCCGAGCGGATCGAGGCCCGACATCGGTTCGTCGAGGAAGACCACCTCGGGATCGTTCACCAGCGCCTGCGCCAGGCCCACGCGCTGCAGCATGCCCTTCGAGTACTTCCGCAGCGGGAGCCGGCGTTCGGCGCCCAGGCCCACGCGATCCAGCAGGCGCGCCACGCGCGCGTCGCGCTCCGCTCCGCGGTAGCCGAACAGGCCGGCGAAGTAGCGCAGCAGTTCCTCGGCCGTCAGGTAGTCGTAGAAGTACGGCGCCTCGGGCAGGTAGCCGATCCGCCGGCGCAGGTCGAGATCGCCGGGCGGGCGGCCGAGAATGGCGATGCGCCCGGCGGTGGGGTAGATGAGCTGCGTCAGCAGCTTCAGCGTGGTCGTCTTCCCGGCGCCGTTCGGGCCGAGGAAGCCGAAGACCTCGCCGGCCTCCACCTGCAGGCTCAGGGCGTCGAGCGCGCGGTACGGCCGCGGCCGCCAGAACCCGACGTGGTAGTCCTTGCTGAGGCGCTCGGTCTCGATGGTGACCATCGCGGACCCGTCAGGGCGCCAGCTTGCCGGCCTTCTTCAACTCGTACTGCAGCGCCATGTCGAAGTACTCGACCGGCAGCCCGCCCTCGAGCCGCACACCGTTCACGTAGAAGGTGGGCGTCACCCGGATGTTCAGGATCGACGCCAGGGCGACGTCCGCCTTCACCTGGTCCAGCATCGAGGCGTACTGGGCGTCGAAGTCGCTCAAGCCGCCCACGTCCCGGGCCGCCTGGCGCACCGCCGCCGGCGTCAGGCTGGCGTGGTTCGCGAACAGCCAGTCCTCCATGGCCTCGCCGCGCCCGCGGGCGCGCGCGAGCCTGGCCGCCGCGGCCGCCTCACACGCCGCAAGGTGCATGTCGCGCGGCATGCCGGCGTTGCACTCGCGGTCCAGGGGATAGTCCTTCACGACCAGCCGCACGGCCCCGGGGAACTGGGCCTGGTACTTCGCCAGGACCGGCTTGTAGTCGGCGTGGCTCTGTGCGCAGGCCGGGCACTGGTAGTCGGAGAACTTCACCACCAGCACGGCGGCGCCGTCGGACGGGACAGGCACCTGCACGCGCGGCTGCGCCTCCCAGAACTTGAGGAACTCGGCCCGCTTGTCCGCCGCCGCCGGCTGCCCCTGGCCGCCCGGCGTGCCGGCCGGACCCGGCACGTCCGCCTTGCGCGGGAAGAACGCGACGGCCGAGGTGGCGGCCATCACGAAGACCAGCAGCACGGTGAGGCCCACGGGACTGGCCAGAGCGGCCTTGAGATCCTGGACGAGCCGGCGAGGCAGCGACAGCATGGGAAACGACGTCCTTGCTCCCGAGATGAGGAAGATCCCCGCGACCGCCACATACGTCACCAGGCACATCAGGCAGACCGCCCGGATGACGAAGAACGACGCGTAGGCCAGGTACAGCGACGCGCCCAGCCCCACGGTGGACAACGCGAAGATGTACCCGATGGCATTCTCGCGCAGGCTCTCGGGGCCCCGCGCGGAACCGGCCAGCAGGAGCAGGACCACGATGTAGTACCCGGCGCCGAACAGCGCCACCGGCGTGCCCCACAGGGTGGAGTACCGGCTGGCGTACACCGTCGTGCAGCTCACCGTCGAGCTGACGTCGCAGAAGCTGAGGTAGTTCGGCTTCGACAACAGCTGCGCGTGCACGTAGAGCGACGACAGGGACGAGGCCAGCCCCACCAGCGCCAGAGCCAGAAGGAGTCGACGGACAGTCGTGGTCATAGGGTTGAAGCCCGACGGGCTCCGCCAATTGTATCGGCTTCCCGGCCGCCCGTCACGGGTTCCGTGGGGGCGCGGCCGGACAGCAGGCGGAAGCGGCGAGCCGACGGGCAGCCGGCTACTGCGGGATGACCTTGGCGCCCGCCGGCGCGGTTGTGTCGGTCATCGCGATCGGCGCCATCTGCTCCATGTAGTAGATCGTCCCGGTCACGTTCACGCCGAAGGCCCGGTTGCCTGCGCCCACCGACGGGGTGCCGGTGGCGTAGTACCCCAGCAGACTGGCGCCCGCCGCCACGCCGTTGCAGGACGCCGGCGAGGCGGGGGCCACGCCGGACGTGGTGCCCATCGTGAAGGTGTAGCCCGACTTGACGATCGAGGCGGCCGTCCCGAGGTCCGGCCCGATGAAGGCGGTGCCGCTGGCCGGCGGCGTCCCGAGCACGACCAGGGATGGCGCGAAGTACCCGTGCGCGCACGTCGTGCCGTAGGTGTACTGCGCGCTGGCGATGGCCCGCAGCGATCCCATCGCCGAGGCCTCGTTCCCCACCTGCCGGGCCCGCTGCAACGCGGGTGTCGCGATGGCTACGAGCACCCCGAAGATCGCGACCACGACCAGGAGTTCGACGAGCGTGAAGCCGGAATTGCGAGTGCGCATCATCGTCGTTCACCGTATCGGGCCGGCGCGGCTTCGCCGATAGCCGGGCCGCCCCGGGGACACCACCTGTCGAAACCCCTCCGCTTGCGCGCCCGGGGCCCGGGCCCCACGGGCCGAACCTGCCGGACAGACAACGAGGGATGCCGCCCTGCGGCGGACATCCCTCGTGTCGGGTCACAAGCCGTGTGCGGCGCGCGCCGCGGCCACGGTTACTGGATCGGGTTGGCGCCGGCCGGGGCCGTCGTGTCGGTCATCGCCAGGGCAGCCTGCTGCACAGCCTGGTAGATGGTGCCGGTCGTGTTGGTGCCGAACGCCCGCGTGCCGCCGCCCGCCGACGGGGTGGCCGTCGCGTTGTAGCCCTGCACAACCGCGCCCGCCGCCAGACCGTTGCACGATTCCGGCGCATCGGCCGCCACGCCGGACGAGGTGCCCATCGTCACTTCGTAGCCGCTCTTCGTCACCGTGTCGCCCGCGCCGAGGTCCGGGCTGATGAACGCCGTGCCGTTGGCCGGGGCGGTGCCCAGGTTCGACATCGAGGGCGAGTAGAACCCGTTGCCGCAGCTGGCGGCGTAGGTCGACTGCGCGCTGTTGATGGCGCGGAGCGAGCCGATGGCCGACGCTTCGTTACCCGACTGGCGGGCGCGCAGCAGGCCGGGCACGGCGATGGCGGCGATGATGCCGATGATGGCCACAACAATCAGCAGCTCGATCAGCGTGAAACCCTTGTTGCTCTTCATTGTCTCTGCTCCCTCTCGTGACGGTAACCGTGGATGATGGAATCCGGTCAGCCGCAGCCACCTGCGC
The DNA here is from genome assembly GCA_964396055.1 of uncultured Vicinamibacterales bacterium. Classification (GTDB taxonomy): domain Bacteria; phylum Acidobacteriota; class Vicinamibacteria; order Vicinamibacterales; family JAKQTR01; genus CAYJPV01. The sequence continues at coordinate 4,538 of CAYNDV010000144.1, forward strand.
GGCTTGTCGCGCCCGGTGACTGCCGGGCACCCTCCATAAAGCAAGGGCGGTGCCACTCAACTGCATGCCCGAGTGATGCACGTAAGTTATTGAAAACAATAGACTCTGTATCACAGGTGCGACTCTCGGACGACCGCCTGGCGCCAATCCAGTGACAACCATCGTCACTTCGAGTGCCAATTTTCGTCATCCGCCCTTGTCCACGACGAGAATTGGCAGCAATCCGCCCGAGAGGAGGCCGAGGCGCGCGGGTGACGGGAATCCAGACAGGCGTCGGCGCGCCGGCCGGCCTATCGCAACTGGTACTTGTCGAGCAGGTAGCGGAACTGACGGGGTGTGAGGCCCAGCAGGCGTGCGGCGCGGTCGTGGCGGCCGCCGCTCTGCCTCAGGGCCTGAGCGACGAACTCTCGTTCCTGGGATTCCAGGTGTTTCGGCAGATCGACGCCGGCGGCCGGCAGCTCGACGGGGCCGGCGGGCGCAGCCTCGGCCACGGCCGCCTCGTCAAGCTTCTGACACACCTCCACCGGCAGGCTCTGGACCTGGATCTCCGATCCCCGCTCCAGCGCCACCGCCCGCTCGATCACGTTTTCGAGCTGCCGGACGTTACCGGGCCAGTCGTACGCCTCGAGGGCGCGCACGGCCTCGGCCGAGACGCCGTCGATCCGCTTTCCCATCTGCCCGGCAAACCGGGCGAGGAAGTGATCGGCGAGCAGCGGAATGTCCTCGCGGCGATCCCGCAGGGGCGGCAGGGTCACGGGAATGACGTTGATGCGGTAGTAGAGGTCCTCGCGGAACCGGCCGTCGGCGATGAGCTTGGGCAGGTCCCGGTTGGTGGCGGTGATGATGCGGATGTCGGCCTCGATCTCCTCCGTGCCGCCCAGGCGCCGGAAGCGGCGTTCCTGGAGCACCCGCAGGAGCTTCACCTGCATCAGCGGGCTCATCTCGGAGATCTCGTCGAGGAAGACGGTGCCGCGCGACGCGGTCTCGATGAGGCCCTTCTTGGTGACGGCCGCGCCGGTGAACGCCCCGCGCATGTGGCCGAAGAGTTCCGACTCGAGCAGCGTCTCGGGCAGGGCGCCGCAGTTGAGGGCGACAAACGGGTGTTCGCGTCGCAGCGAGTGCACGTGAATGGCCCGGGCCACCAGTTCCTTGCCGGTGCCCGACTCGCCCGAGACCAGGATGGTGCTGTTGGTGGGCGCGACGGTCTCGATCAGGTCGAACAGCGCCTGCATCACGCGGCTGCGGCCGACGATGCTGGCGAACGACGACGCGGTGCGCAGGGCGCGCTTCAGCAGGACGTTCTCCTGGCGCAGGGTCCGGCGCTCGATCGCGTTGCGGACCTTCGCCTTCAGCTCTTCGACGTCGAAGGGCTTGGAGATGTAGTCGTAGGCGCCGAGGCGCAGGGCCTCGACCGCGGTTTCGGTGGACGCGAAGGCCGTGACCATGATGCCGACCAGGTCGGCGTCGAGGCGCTTGGCTTCGCGCAGGACGTCGACGCCGCTCATGTCGGGCATCTTGATGTCGGAGATCAGCACGTCCACCGGTTCGCGCTCGAGCGTGGCGAGGGCGGCCCGGCCGTTCTCGGCCAGCAGCACGGCGTAGCCCTCGCGCCGGAGCACGATGTGCAGCAGTTCGCGCATCGAGCGCTCGTCGTCGACGACGAGGATGCGTCCCTGGGGCACGGCGTCAGCGGGTGCGTCGGTGGTCATGGTCGTCACGCGGCGGCGATGGGCGCCTGGGCGGGCAGGCGCACCTGCACCACCGTGCCCGCGCCGGGCCGGGAAGTCACTTTGATCTCACCGCCGTAGTCGCTCACGATGCGGTGCACGATGGCCATGCCCAGGCCGGTGCCCTGCCCGAACCGCCCGTGGAAGGGCTGGAAGAGGCCATCGAGTTCGTCCTCGGGGATGCCGACGCCCGTGTCGCGGATGTCGATCACGGCCTCGTCGAGGTCGTCGCCGCCCCGGCGGACCGTGAGCCGCAGGGTGCCCCCGTCCGGCATGGCGCGCAGGCCATTGGTGGCGAGGTTCCAGATCACCTGTCGCACCTGCCCGTCGTCGGCCTCGCACCAGACCGGATCGGGCGGCAGGTCCACGTCGATCGTGTGCTGCTCGCCGACGTCGGCGCTGTGGCGCAGGAGCATCGCGGTGTCGCCGACGGCGCGGCGCAGGTCGAGGCGGGCGACGGCGAAGCGCTGGGGCCGCGCGTACGCCAGGAAGTGCGTGATGGTCTGGTTCAGGCGGCTCGACTCGCGCGAGACGATGTCCATGAGCTGCGCCTGTTCGTCGGTGAGCTGCAGCTCCTGGCGCAGCAGCTGGATCGAGCCGGTCATCGACGCCAGGGGGTTCCGGATCTCGTGGGCGATGCCCGCGGCCATCTCGCCGACGGCCGCGAGGCGCTGCTGGAGGCGGGCGTCGCGCTCGAGGCGGCGCAGCGTCGTGACGTCCTGGAAGGTGAACAGGACGCCGGTCCGCAGGCCGCCGGCGAGGAACGCGGTGGCGCTGAGGCCCAGATCGATTTCCGTGCCGTCGGCGCGCCGGTACCGGTAGTCGGCGCGGCGGCTGCCCGCGAAGCCGGGCTCGGCGTCGAGGCGCGCGGCGAACTCCGCCGGCAGCTGCAGGATCGACGCCGCCTGGGCCCCGAGGAATGCCGCCACGCTCCGGCCGGTGATTGCCTCGGCCGCGGGATTGGCCGTCAGGACCCGGCCGGCCGTGTCGGTGGTCACCAGGCCCATGGTGAGGCTGTTGAGGATGTGCTGGCTGAAGGCCTGGAGGCTCGCGATCTCGGTGGAGGCGTCGGCGAGCTCCTGGTCCGTGCGGCGCAGGCGCTCGGCCAGCGAGGCCACGAGGATGCCGACGGCGAGGAACCCGCCGACGTTGGTGGCCGCCGTGTAGAACGCGAGCTGCGGCTCGGGCAGCACCACCGGCACGCCGGACCACGAATCCCAGCTGCGGACGTCAGGCCGCGCGTACTGGACGACGACCAGCATCGTGTAGAGCAGGGAGCTCAGCACGGCGACCAGAATCGCGCCGCGCCGGTGCTGCAGGATGGCGGCCGCGATGATCGGCAGCACGAACAGCGACGAGAAGTAGCTCGTCACGCCGCCGGACACCCACACGAAGGTGGCGACGATGAGGGCATCCACGGCGAGCTGCAGGTCCAGGAGCCAGCGGCGGCGCTCCGCCGGCTGGAGCGCCGTGACGTACAGCCCTGAGAGCCCCACGGTGGCCGCGAGGAGAGCGTAGAGCAGCCACGGCCGGGTGCCAGGGGCACCGCGCCACTGCACCAGCGTCGCCGAGCCGAGCAGCACGATCGTGAGCAGCAGGCGGAGCCCGATGAGCGCGACCAGCGTGCGCCGACGTGGGTTCTCCGCCATGCCCTCCTCCGCCGCCCCGTCAGGTCAGCTTGCTGATCAGGTCGAAGATCGGCATGTACATGGCGATGACGATGCCGCCGACGACGCCGCCGAGGAACGCGATCATGAGCGGCTCGAGCAGGGTCAGCAGGCCGGCGACGGCCGTGTCGACTTCCTCCTCGTAGAAGTCCGCGATCTTGGCCAGCATGGCGTCGAGGGCGCCGGTCGCCTCGCCGACGCCGATCATCTGGCTGACCATGGGCGGAAAGACCCCGGTTTCCTTGAGGGGCGCCGCAATCGTCTCGCCGCGCTCGATGCTGCGCCGCGTCGCGAGGATCGCGTCCTCGACGATGGCGTTGCCCGCGGTCCGGGCGGTGATGTCGAGGCCATCGAGGATCGGCACGCCCGAGCTGATGAGCGTGGACAGGGTGCGGCAGAAACGCGCCACCGCGATCTTCCGCAGGATGAGGCCGATGACGGGCGCCTTGAGCAGCAGCCGGTCGATCGCCCGGCGCCCGCCCTCGGTGGCGTAGTACTGCCGCAGGGCGTACACCAGGGCGATGAAGCCGACGACGAGGAACGGCAGGAAGCGGACGAGCGTGTTGCTCATCCAGATGACGACCAGCGTCGGCAGGGGCAGCTCGGCGCCCAGGCCCGCGAACAGGGCGGCGAAGGTCGGGATGACCTTCCAGAGGATTGCGGCCACGACGATGACGGCGATCGAGATGACGGCGATCGGGTAGATCATCGCCGACTTGACCTGGCTCTTCAGCTTGACGTTCTTCTCGATGTAGACGGCCAGGCGCTTGAGGATCGTGTCGAGGATGCCGCCCGCCTCGCCTGCGGCCACCATGTTGACGAAGAGGCCATCGAAGGCATTGGGATGCTTGCGCATCGCGTCGGCCAGGGACGCCCCGGACTCGACGTCGCCCCGCGTCTGCAGGATGACCTGCGCGAAGGTCTTGTCCTCCTCCTGGCTCCCCAGGATCTCGAGGCACTGGACCAGCGGCAGGCCGGCATCGATCATGACGGAGAACTGCCGCGTGAAGATCGCGAGGTTGCGGGCCGCCACCGCCTTGCCCTTGCGGCCCTTGCGGGCCGGGGCGTCGGTCTTGCCCTTGACGGGAGTGATCTTGGTGACCAGCACCTGTTCGCGGCGCAGGGCGGCCACGGCGCCTTCGACCGTGTCGGCCACGCGCTCGCCCTTGACGACCTCGCCGGTCCGGCTGCGGCCCGAGTACGCGAATGTGGGCATGGGTGCTCGCTCCTCCGCTCCGTGTCGCGCCGCCTAGCGGCCGGCCGCCATCGGCCCCCGCGGGCCGGGGCGGCCGGCGCCGGCCACCACGCCGGCGCCGCGGTTGATCATTTCGCGCAGCTCGTCCTTCAGCGACGACGCCGTCAGCGCCGTCTCGAGGGTGATCGCGCCGGCGTAGTAGAGGCTCGCCAGGCACTGGTTCAGCGTCTGCGACCCCACCTTTTCCTGGCCGGCCTGCATCGACGCGTAGATCTGGTGGATCTTGTCCTCGCGGATCAGGTTGCGGATGGCCGGGGTCGGCACCAGGATCTCGACCGCCACCACCCGGCCGCGCCCGTCCGCGCGCGGCAGCAGCGTCTGGCAGACGATGCCCTCGAGCACCATCGACAACTGGGTCCGGATCTGGGACTGCTGGTGGGCCGGGAAGATGTCGATGATGCGGTTGACCGTCTGGGCCGCCGAGTTCGTGTGCAGCGTCGCGAAGGTGAGGTGGCCCGTCTCCGCCACGCGCAGCGCGGATTCCACCGTCTCGAGGTCGCGCATCTCGCCGATGTACACGATGTCGGGGTCCTCGCGCAGCGCCGATCGCAGCGCCTCGGCGAACCCGAGCGTGTCGCTCAGCACCTCGCGCTGGTTGACCAGGCAGCCCTTGTGCGGGTGCAGGTACTCGATCGGATCCTCGATGGTCAGGATGTGCTCCGACCGCTCCATGTTGATCTTGTCGATGAGCGCCGCCAGGGTCGTCGACTTGCCGCTGCCCGTGGGGCCCGTGACCAGCACGAGCCCGCGGGGCCGCTCGGCCAGCGACGCGATCACCGGCGGCAGGCCGAGCTCCCGCAGTCCCCGGATCTCCTCCGGGATCAGGCGGAACACGGCCCCCACGGCGCCCCGCTGGCTGAAGACGTTGCAGCGGAACCGCGCGAGGCCCCGCACGCCGAACGAGAAGTCGAGCTCGAGCTGCTCCTCGAACCGTTTCTTCTGCGCGTCGCTGAGGACGCTGTAGACGAGACGCTTGGTGTCGGCCGGCGAGAGCTCGTCGGTGGGCAGGCGCTGCAGCTTGCCGTGAACCCGGATCTGGGGCGGCGTGCCGCTCGCGATGTGCAGATCCGAGGCCCCCTGTTCGAACATCGTCTTGAGCAGTTCCGGCAGCGTCGTCATTCGCGTCTCCGTCCCGGCCGTCCCGCCGCGCGGCCCCCTAGCCCACCGTCTCGCGCAGGACCTCTTCGATCGTCGTCACGCCGTCCTTGATCTTCCGCAGGCCGCTCTGGCGCAGCGTCAGCATCCCCTCTTCCATGGCCTTGCGGCGCAGCTCCAGCCCCGAGGCCCCCACGAGAATCAGTTCCTTGAGCGCGTCGGTGACTTCCATGACCTCGTAGAGGCCCACGCGCCCCTTGTACCCCGTGCCGTTGCACTTCTCGCAGCCGGCGCCGTGCATGGGCGCGACGCTGGCCGCCTCGTCCGGCTTGAAGCCCACCTTCGTCAGCGCCGCCGGCGGCACCTGGTTCGGCTGCTTGCAGGCCGCGCACACGCGCCGCACCAGACGCTGGGCGCAGATCAGGTTCACCGAGCTCGCCACCAGGAACGGCTCGATGCCCATGTTCATGAGGCGGCTGATCGTGCTCGGCGCGTCGTTGGTGTGCAGCGTCGAGAGCACCAGGTGCCCGGTCAGGGCCGCCTTGACCGCGATCTCGGCCGTCTCGAAGTCGCGGATCTCGCCGACCAGGATGATGTTCGGGTCCTGGCGCAGGAAGGCGCGCAGCGCCGCCGCGAACGTCAGGCCGATGGTCTCGCGGATCTGCACCTGGTTGATGCCCGGCAGGTTGAACTCCACCGGGTCTTCCGCCGTCATGATGTTCGTCTCGGGCGTGTTGATCTTCGCCATCGACGAGTACAGCGTGTTCGTCTTGCCGCTGCCCGTGGGCCCCGTCACCAGCACCATGCCCCACGGCTTCTGGATGTTGGCCTCGAACTTCGCCAGCGACTCGGCCTCGAAGCCGAGCCGCGTCATGTCCAGCATCAGCTTGTCGCGATCGAGGAGCCGCAGCACGATCTTCTCGCCGAACAGCGTCGGCAGCACCGACACGCGGAAGTCGATCTCCTTCGAACGGCCCTGGTCGTTGTACCGGATCTTGATGCGGCCGTCCTGCGGCAGGCGTTTCTCCGCGATGTCCAGCTTGGCCAGGATCTTGAGCCGCGAGGCAATCGCGTCCCGGAACTTCAACGCCGGGCTCATCACGTTGTACAGCACGCCGTCGATGCGGTACCG
>CAYNDV010000145.1:0-11043 GCA_964396055.1 uncultured Vicinamibacterales bacterium
TTCGGCGGCGGCGGCGGCCGGAACAGCGGCGGCGGCGGCGGCGGCCGCGGCGGCCGGCGCGAATCGCGCTGGTAGACGCCGTCCGCGATCAGCTTCACGGGGGCGGCCTCGGCCGTCCCCGTGAGACGTTTCGGTAGTCCAGCCCCAGTCGGCCCCGTGATCGGCGGGCCAGCGAGTGCATCATGAACCGAGCCCGACCGTCCCTCCAGAAACGTGAACGTGAGAAGGCCAAGCGCGAGAAGGCGCAGGCCAAGGCGGCGCGCCGCGCCGAGATCAAGTCCCAGAAGCCGGCCTTCGCCGGCGACGGCGACCCGGATCTGGCGGGCATCGTCCCGGGTCCGCAGCCCAAGCCCTGGGACGACGACGAAGAACAGGTCTGAGCCGCGCCGCTAGCGCGCGACCACGACGAGGTCGTGGGAATCGAGCGGGCTGAAGGTCACGTCGGCCATCGTGCCAAAGAGCGCCCGCTCACCGAACCCTGCCGCCGCCAGCGCGTCCTCCACATCCCCGCGGCCCCACGCCCGCAGTTCCACGTTGTGGCTCGTCTCCACCTCGATCGGCGGCTCCTGACCCGGGCGGTAGCGCAGCACGGTCGGTGAGAACACGACACGGCCGTCCGGCCGCGGCGACATCACGCGCAGGAAGATCGCTTCGCCCTCGTCGTCTTCGATGAACGTCAGCGGCAGGGCGCGCTGGCCCGTGTGGGCCAGGTGCTCGTAGTTGAGGATCTGCAGGACGAACGGGGCGCCCGGCGCGAGCACCTTGCGGACCGCGGCGAACATCTGGTCCATCGAGGCCCGGTCCATGACGTGCGACAGGGTGTTGCCGAGGCACACGGCCGCGCCGAAGGTGCCGTCGACCACCGTGTCGACGTGGAGGAGATCGCCCGGCAGGAACCGCACGCCGGCCGGCTCGCCGCCCTCGCGGGCGCGCTCCATCATCGATTCGGACACGTCCACCCCGACCACCTCGAATCCCTTGCCGGCGAAGAACCGGGCGTGCTCACCGGTGCCCGACCCGAGATCCAGGATGCGCCGCGACGGGGCCGCCGCCAGCGGCTTCTCCAGGAAGGTCCACTCGCGGGCGAGGCGCTTGTCCCAGGCGATGAGCTTGCGGTAGTCGAGGTGCGCGTAGTGATTCGTCGACGCCATGATGCCAGTCCCCCTGTGAGCGAATGTACCACAAGCGGAAACCGGGGGGGATGGCCCTGGTGTCCGTCTATCATGGAGGTGTCGCCACGCGCCACGGAGGCCCCATGGACGCCGCAGTCCCGATCCTGTCCCGTCTGCCCGATGTCGGCGTCAGCATTTTCGCCGTCATGACGAAACTGGCCGTCGAGCACGGCGCCCTCAACCTGTCGCAGGGGTTCCCGGACTTCGACTGCGACCCGGCCCTGGTCGACGCCGTGCATCGCCACCTGCGGGCCGGCCACAACCAGTACGCGCCCATGCCGGGCATCCCGGCCCTGCGCGAGGCGCTGTCGGCCACGATCGCGCGGCTCTACGGGGCCACGTACGACCCGGCCACCGAGATCACCGTCACCGCCGGCGCGACCGAAGCGCTCTTCGACGTCATCTCCGCGTGCGTGCGGCCGGGCGACGAGGTGGTGGTGTTCGAACCGGCCTACGACGCCTACGTGCCGGTGATCCGGCTCAACGGCGGCGTGCCGCGCTTCGTCACGCTGCGGGCGCCCGACTACGCCGTGGACTGGGACGCGGTGCGCCGCGTGCTGACGCCCCGCACCCGCCTGCTCATCGTCAACACGCCGCACAACCCGACGGGCGCGATCTGGTCGGCCGCGGATGTGGAGGCGCTGGCGGGCCTCCTGGACGGTTCCGGGGTCATCGTGCTGTCCGACGAGGTGTACGAGCACATCGTGTTCGACGGCGCGCGGCACGAGAGCCTGGCGCGGCACCCGGGGCTGCGCGGCCGCACGTGCGTGGTGAGCTCGTTCGGGAAGACCTACCACACGACCGGCTGGAAGGTGGGCTACGTCTCGGCACCGGCGGCGCTCACGGCCGAGATCCAGCGGGTGCACCAGTTCGTCACCTTCGCGGTCAATACGCCCGCCCAGATGGCCTACGCGGAGGTCACCGCCCGGCGCGAACGGTACGACGACCTGGCCGCCTTCTACCAGGCGAAACGGGATCGGTTCCTGGCGCTGGTCGACGGCTCGCGTTTCAGGCCCGTCCCGTGCCGGGGCACGTACTTCCAGATCCTGGACTACTCGGCCATCAGCCGGGAGCCCGATGCGGACTTCGCCATGCGCCTGCTGCGGGACCACGGCGTCGCGTCGATCCCGACCTCGGCGTTCCTCTACACGAGCGAGGCGCCGCACGTGCTGCGCTTCTGCTTCGCCAAGCGCGACGAGACGCTGGAGCGGGCGGCGGCCCGCCTGCGCCTCGTCTGATCGTGTAACATCCATGCCGGAACGGACTTCGGAGGCACAGGCGATGTCACAGGCGCGGGTCGTGATTGGCGTGGCAGGCGGATCGGGATCGGGCAAGACGACGGTGGTGCGGCGGATCGTCGAGAATCTCGGGGACGACCAGGTGACCGTGCTCGACCACGACCGGTACTACCGCGACCGCAACGACCTCCGGCTCGAAGAGCGGGCGGCCCTCAACTACGACCATCCCGACTCCCTCGAGACCGACCTGATGGTGCGCCACGTGGAGGACCTGCGGGCGGGCCGGCCCATCGACGCGCCGGTGTACGACTTCACGCGCCACGCACGCCGGTCGGCCACCGAGCGCATCGTCCCCAGCCAGGTCATCATCGTCGAGGGCATCCTGATCTTCGCCGACGCGGCCCTGCGGAGCCTGCTCGACGTGAAGGTGTTCGTCGACACGGACGACGACATCCGGTTCATCCGCCGTCTGAGCCGCGACGTGGCCGAGCGCGGGCGGACGATGGCCTCGGTGATCGACCAGTACCAGACCACGGTCAAGCCGATGCACCTCGAGTTCGTCGAGCCGGCCAAGCGGTACGCGGACGTCATCATCCCGCAGGGCGGACACAACACGGTGGCGATCGGGATGGTCCTGACGCTCATCCGGAGCCTGGCGGGGCTGTCGGGCAACGACCGGCGCGCCTGAGACGGCGCCATCACGCGGGAGCGAACCATGCGCTGGCAACGTGGCACGAGCGACGCGGACGTCGAGGATCGGCGCGGAACGGGTGGCGGTTTCCGCGGGCGGCGCCCGGGCGGCGGCATGCGGCTGGGCCTGGGGGGCCTCATCGTCATCGGGCTGCTGAGCCTGGTGTTCAAGGAGAACTTCTTCACGCTGCTCGACCAGATGCCGGCGGACACGTCGCTGTCCACGTCGACGCCGGGCGGCGCGCCCGCGGCGGCGTCCCCCGAGGAGGAGGAGCGGAAAGACTTCGTGACCTTCGTGCTGAACGACACGCAGGACACCTGGGCGCGGGTGCTGCCCGCGCACGGCGAGCAGTACGTGCGCGCGAAGCTGGTGCTGTTCCGCGGCGCGGTGGAGTCGGCCTGCGGCTTCGCCGAGTCCGCGTCGGGCCCGTTCTACTGCCCGGGTGACCAGAAGGTCTACATCGATCTCGCGTTCTACGATGACCTGCGGCAGCGCTTCGGCGCCGCCGGCGACTTCGCGCAGGCGTACGTCATCGCCCATGAAATCGGGCACCACCTCCAGAACATCCTGGGCATCGAGGAGCAGGTCCGGCGCGCGCAGCAGGCACGGCCGGGGCGCGCCAACGACCTGTCGGTGCGAATGGAGCTGCAGGCGGACTGTTTCGCGGGCGTGTGGGGGCACTCGACCGACCAGCGCCGCCTGCTCGAGCAGGGAGACGTCGAAGAAGGCCTGAATGCGGCGGCGGCCATCGGCGACGACCGCATCCAGAAAATGACGACGGGCCGCGTGATGCCGGACAAGTTCACGCACGGCTCGTCGGCCCAGCGGGTGCAATGGTTCCGCCGGGGGCTCGAGTCGGGCGATCTCAAGGCCTGCGACACCTTCTCGGAGAGCCGCTGAGCGTGGCGCAGGGCTGAAGCCCTGCACTACGTGCGCGCTGCGTCTCCTCCCGTAGTGCGGGGCTTTAGCCCCGCCGGGGCAGCTTCAGCCCCGCCGGGGCCGCGGGTCCGTTCAAGGCAGCTAGCCCTCGAGCAGCTCGCGGACGCGGGCGCTGCGGAAGCGGAAGATGGCGTCCACCTGGCGGCGGATGAGCGGGGCGGCCACGCGGCCGAGCGGATCGAACGGCAGCCGGTAGCGGACCTCATCCTCGATGATCGTGCCGCCGTCGGGCGCGTCCCGGAACGTGTGCGTGTGAACCCACCGGGCGTACGGGCCCTTCAGCTGTTCGTCGGTGAAGGCCACACCCGGTTCCCACCGCGAGATGAGCGTCCGCCACCGCATCGGCAGCCCGTGCAGCGAGATCCGGTAGTCGATGAGCGTGCCCTGGCGGATGTCGATGGGCCCCGGCGTCAGGATCCGGAACGCCAGTTCGGGCGGCGTGATGGCTTCGAGGTTGCGCGCGTCGGCAAAGAAGGGAAATACCTCTGCGCGCGGCCGCGCCAGGTGCAGGGCCGCGCGCAGGATGTAGGTGCCCGGCTCGCGGGCATCACGGTCGTGTTCGAGGCGGTCCGGGATCATGGTCGTCGATTCCGCTCTTACGACGAGCGGCCGCGGCCCGGGGATCCCGGATCGGCGGACGCGGTCTACAACGTCCGCGAAGACCCCCGTCGTCACGAAGGCGTGACCGCGTGATCCCTTCTTGCTTCTTGCTTCTTGCTTCTATTTCTTCCGCGTGGCCATCAGCGCTTCGATCTCGGCGATCTCCTTCGGTACGTCCTTCGTCAGCACCTCGACGCCGTCCTTCGTGATGAGCACGGTGTCCTCGATGCGGACGCCCAGGGCCTTCTCCGGGAAGTAGAGGGCGGGCTCGATGGCGAACACCATGCCTTCGCGCAGGACGCCGCCCAGCGGCACGTCGTGCGTGGCCAGGCCCACGCCGTGGCCGAACCCGCCGCGCAGCGTGCCCGGATCGATGCCGAGCCGCGTCATCTTGTCGGCCACGTACTGCTGCACGGTGGCCGGCGTCGCGCCCGGTCGGTAGGCCTCGATGCAGGCCTTCTGCACCTCCAGCACGGTCTGGTAGACGTCGCGCTGCTCCTTCGTGAACACCCCGTTCACGGGCCAGGTGCGTGTGATGTCCATCGCCTGCTGATCGAGGTCGGCGCCGAAGTCCATCAGCACCACCTCGCCGTCCTGCATCTGGCGGCCGTTCTCGTCGTAGTGCCACACGCAGCTGTTCGGGCCCGACCCGACGATGGGCGCGTAGGCCGGGCCTTTGGCGCCGTAGCGCAGGACCGTGCCCATGGCGGCCGCCTCGAGCTCGTATTCGAACGCCCCCGGCCGCGTCGCCAGCATGGCCGCCTTCACCCCCTCGGCAGACGCGCGCCCGTTGCGGCGCAGGACGGCAATTTCCTCGGCGGTCTTGATGACCCGCATCGCGTCGATCGCCGGCGTGATGTCCGACAGGGTGGCCGACGGGTACCGCTCGCGCAGCTTGGCGATCCGGTAGTAGTCGATCGGCAGCTGGTCGTTGTAGTGGGTGCGCGACCGGCGCGCGTAGAACAGGTCGGACTCGGAGCGGGCGCCGTCCACGTTGTCGCGCGGCGAGAGGCGCAGGTGCAGCTGCCGACCGTGGACCGCGACGTTGCGGGCCAGGTATTCGTCGAAGTACCCCAGCGGGTGAATCGCCGTCACCCCCGCCACCTTCGCTCCGTCGGGGCGCTTCAGCAGGTTGGCCCCGTCGATCATAATCTCGCGCGGGTTCTGCTCGGGCATGAAGAGCAGCGTCTCGCCCGTCTTCGGCACCATCACCACGATGGCGTTTACGTCCTCGCGGCCGGTGAAATAGAAGAAGTCGTTGTCCTGCCGGAAATGCGTGCCGGGGTCGCGCCGGTCGCTGCCGAACAGCACGATGAGCCCGCCGCCGGCCTGCTGCATCAACGCCTGGCGCCGCCGCCCCATTTCCTCGTTCGAATACCCCGTCCGCTGGCCCTGCAGCCAGGCCTCGCCCCCGATCACCGCCGCCGCGACTGCCGCCACGATCCACACCGCACGCCGCATGGGTCCCTCCTCCCGTGTGCACGCCACTGTCTGCCAGAGGAGGAAACCGTGTCAAGGCAAGGGACGCGTGGCGCGGGCCGGCACGGTCGCTCCCGAGCCGGACTCCGCAGGCCGGGAACCCTCCTCGGCTTGGCGTCGGGTTCCAGTTCTTCCCGTCGGGCTTGCGCTACCCGCGCCTGCTCGACCGCTACGCGCGGCGCCCGGGAACCCTCCGCCCGCTCGTCGGGTTCCGGCTCTTCGTGGCGTCCGGCTTCAGCCGGACGTGACGGTCTCCGCGGCCTGCTCCGTACGGCTCGCTCGGACCGTGCCCGGCCCGAGCGGTTCACCGTTCACGGTTGGGGCGCGACAGCGTGATCCCTTCTTGCTTCTTGCTTCTTGCTTCTACGTGTGAACCCCGCGCCCCCACGCCCCACGCCCCACGCCCCTGTAGAATGCCCCCATGCACCAGACGTGGGAATTCGCCACCGCGGCTCGCATCGTGTTCGGGCGCGGGGCGGCGCGCGAGGCCGCCGGCATCGTGGCGGCGCTCGGCCGCCGGGCCCTGGTCGTCACGGGCGCTACCCCGGCGCGCGCGGAGTGGCTCGTGGAGGGCCTCGAGGCAGCCGGCGTCACGACGAAGCTCATCTATGTCGAGGGCGAGCCCGACGCCGAGTTCGTCCACACCAGCGCCGCGTACGCCCGGCGCAAGGCCATCGACGTTGTCGCGGCCGTGGGCGGCGGGTCGGCGATGGACGCCGGCAAGGCCATCGCCGCGCTGGCGGCCAACGACGGCGACATCTTCGAGTACCTCGAAGTGGTCGGCCAGGGGCGCGCCTTGTCCGCAGCGCCCCTGCCGTGCGTGGCGGTGCCGACCACGGCCGGCACCGGCTCGGAAGTCACGCGCAATGCGGTGGTCACCGTAGCGCGGCAGCGCGTGAAGGTCAGCCTGCGCAGCCCACTGATGCTGCCGCGCGTCGCGCTTGTCGATCCGGCGCTCACCGACAGCCTGCCGCCCGACCTCACGGCCTTCACCGGCCTCGATGCGCTGACGCAGAACCTGGAGCCGTTCCTGTCGCCGCGCGCGACGCCGCTCACCGACGGTATCTGCCGCGAAGGGCTGGTGCGCGGCGCGCGGGCGCTGCGGCGCGCCTGGGCAGACGGCACCGATACCGACGCCCGCGACGACCTCGCGGTGGCAAGCCTGTGCGGCGGGTTGGCACTGGCCAACGCGGGCCTGGGCGCCGTGCACGGCCTTGCGGGTCCCATCGGCGGCCTGTGCGCTGCCCCCCACGGCGCGGTGTGCGCGGCGCTGCTCGCACCATGCGCGGCGGCCAACCTGGGGGCCCTGCGGGCCCGCGCGCCCGGGCACCCGGCGCTGGCGCGGATGCACGAAGCCGCCGCCCTGCTCACCGCGCGGCCTGACGCCACGGCGGACGACCTCGTGGACTGGCTGGGGGCTCTCGCCGAGGACCTGCGGATTCCGCGCCTGTCGCGCTGGGGCCTGACCGGCGCCGACGTTGCGGCCATCGTCGATCAGGCCGGCCGATCGAGCAGCATGAAGGGCAATCCCATCGTCCTCACCGCCGCCGAGATCGAGGCGGCGATGGCCGGGGCGGTGTAGACACGGCGCGCATGTGGACGGTCGGACCGGCAGGGCTGAAGCCCTGCACTACAGGCTCCCCTGCAGCGTGAGGCGGAGGCCGTCGGCGGCGATGGGCCACGCGAGCGATCCGGCGCGCGCCAGCATGTCCGTGCCCAGGTGCGTCAGGTAGATGCGGCTGCTGCGCAACCGGTCGCGTTCGCGCAGCAGGGTCTGGTAATCGAGGTGCTTCGGCGGCGCCCAGTCGAACCCGTAACACTCGCAGACGAACAGGTCCGCGCCGTCCGCCAGTTCGATCAGCGCCTCGGTCCACTCCGTGTCGCCGGAGAACGCCACGGTGCGGCCGCCGACGGCCACCCGCAGCCCGAAACACGGCAGTTCCGACGAATGGGCCACCGGGATAGGCGTCGCCTCCGCGCCGCCGATCGCGGCCGCCTCCCGCGGCGACCACTCGACCCACGTGAGCGGGAAGCTCACGGGCAGCCGCCCGTTGCCCGCGAACAGGGCTTCCTGGGCGTCGGCAATCCGCCGCTCGATGCCGGCCGGCCCGGCGATGGTGAGCGGCGCCGTCCGGCGGGACGCGTAGTGGGCGTCCATCAGGAAGAAGGGCACGCCGCCGAAGTGGTCACCGTGCAGGTGCGTCAGCAGGATCGTTTCGACGTCCGCCGGGGCGACGCCGTGCCCCCGCAACGCGGGCAGCGTGGCCGGTCCGCAGTCCACCAGTACCCGGGTGTCCCCGGCGGTCAGGAGCGTCGCGGTCGGCAGCCGGCCCCCGCAGCCGAACGCATCGCCCGTGCCCAGGAACAGAACTTCGACACCCATGACCGGCCCCTCACGCGCCCGCGTGCGCCAGGCGGGCCAGCGTCGCCGTCGCCACGCGCACCACGTTCGACTCGCCGCGCGCCAGGCCTTCGGCCGTCACCGCCTCGCCCGTCGCGCGGTTGAGAATCACGCCGGCCACGCACCCGCCGCGCAGGCCCATCGCCGCCGTCAGCGTCAGCACGGTGGCGGCTTCCATCTCGTAGTTCAGCACGTGCAGGCGCCGCCATTCTTCGGTGGCGCCCTGGAACCGCCGCGGCACGTACCCCGAGTACGAGTCGTACCGTTCCTGCCCGGGGTAGAACGTGTCGCACGACGCGCTCACGCCGGCCCGGACCGGCACGCCCAGCTCACGAGCGGCCTCGCGGGCCGCCGCCACCACGTCGGGGTCCGCCACGGCCGGGTACTCGATCGGCGCGTAGTGCGTGGAGGCGCCGTCGAGGCGCACCGCGCCCGTGGTGACAATGACCGTGCCCACTTCGACGTCGGGCTGGATGGCGCCCGTGGTGCCGACGCGCAGGAACGTGCGGATGCCCAACTGCGCCAGTTCATCGATCGCGATGGACGTCGAGGGCCCGCCGATGCCGGTAGAGGTGACCAGCACCGGCACGTCGCCGACCCGGGCGATCCAGGTCCGGAACTCCCGCTTGAACGCCAGTTCGCGCGCCTCCGTGAAGGGCGCCTGCCGCGCCAGCGACTCGACGCGCCCGGGATCGCCGGGCAGCAGCGCCAGGGTGGCGCCCTCGATCCGGTCGGCATCCAGATTCAGGTGGTACACCGATGTGGCCATGACTCGCACCTCGTCAGGCGTCGCGGAACCGGCACGGCCGGCCGAGCGCCTGCGCCAGTCGCCGCAGGTACACGCGCCGCGGAATCTCGATTGCGCCGAACGTCTCGAGAAACGGCGTCGTCCACTGGGTGTCGAGCAACTCGTACCCGCGGTCCCGGAGCCGGGTCACGAGCGACACCAGCGCCACCTTCGACGCATCGGTGACGCGGTGGAACATCGATTCGCCGAAGAACGCCCCACCGAGGCTGACGCCGTACAAGCCGCCGGCGAGCAACTCGCCGTCCCACACCTCGACGGCGTGCGCGAGGCCGCGTTCGTGCAACGCCGTGTACACGTCGAGGATCTCGTCCGTGATCCACGTGCCTTCGTCGCGGTCCGCCGCGCACGCCTCCATGACCCGTCGGAACGCGGTATCGACGGTCACCACGAAACGGCCGGACCGCAGCGCGCGCTGGAGCCGACGCGGGACATGAAACGCGTCCAGCGGGATGACGCCGCGCGGGTCTGGCGAGAACCACCCGATCTCACCACCGTCCAGGCCCATGGGGAAGTAGCCGGCCTGGTACGCGGCCACCAGCAGCGGCACCGACAGCGTCTCGGGCCCGTCCTTCACGCGTGACGTCCTCGCGGCGCGTTTCCGGCCGTCAGGCCGGGGCGCCGCCGATGGTGCGGCGGATGACCTCCAGCCCGCCCCAGGTGTCGGGATCCTGCACCGCCAGCGTGCCGAGGTAGAGCCGCACGTCGCCGGCCGGATAGGCGGCCGCCACGGCGGCGGCCGCAGCCTCCATCGCCGCCGCCGACGGCGGTGCGTCGAGTTCGCCCGCAATCAACCCGTTCTCGTGCTTGATGGCGAGGTGATCCAGGAACGCCACCAGCAGCGGCCGCTGCACGGTCAGGTGGTAGACCACCAGGGCGCGCCCGATCACGGCATCGGGGGGCTTCGGCTGCATCGCCAGCTGCTTCGCGCGGCGTTCGTCGGACTGGCTGAGGATCGACTGCGGCCGGAAGCGGAGTTGCCGCGCGAGGAACGTCACGGCCTCGGCCTGCTGCGCCAGGCTGTCGCCATCGAGCCAGAAGGCGCGGGCCGCCGCCGCGCGCTGTTCAGGAGTCATGTCGCGCCAGAGGCGCGCCAGCGTCAAAGGTGTCTCGTCGTGTGCCACGGCACCATTGTAAACACTCCGGGAGCGGATTCCCGACAGATCTCGGGGGCCGCCATTCCCGGAGTGGTAGTACCATGCCGTCGAGGTACCGACATGGCCCTGTCACGCTGGTGGCGAGAACACCGGTTCCGCCGCGCTTACCGGCGGTCGATCGCTGACGACCTCAAGCGCATCGGCCGCGACTACGAGGCGAAGTTCAAGAACGCGAAAGAAGGCAACGACTTCGACGCGGTGATGAACGCCTACCTCCAGGAGTGCCGGCTCCCGGACCTGCGGCTGGCCACGCTGCACTCGCGCGTGTGGCGCCACAAGGCCGAGCGGTACGGCGTGGAGATGCCCCGCGACTGGTGGGAGCACGACGAGACGCACGACCTCTGGTACCTCAAGCCGGAGGGTAAGCGCCACCTCCGCAAGCGGCTGACGGAAGAACGCACGTGGATCGTCCGTCAATGGTCACTGGTGCTCGTGCCCATCGTCGCCCTGATCATCGGCCTGGCCGGCACCATCATCGGCCTGCTGGGCATCTGGAGGGCGCCGTAGCTAGAGGCTAGAGGCTAGAGGCTAGAGGCTAGAGGCTAGAGGCTAGGAGGAACG
>CAYNDV010000146.1:0-10951 GCA_964396055.1 uncultured Vicinamibacterales bacterium
CTAGCCCCTAGTAAGATGCCCCCGTGCCGGGTTGCACCGCCGTCATCATCACGCTCAACGAGGCCGCCCACATCGCGTCGGCCCTCGAGTCGGTGCGTTTTGCCGACGAGGTGATCGTCGTCGACTCGCACAGCACCGACGACACCGTCGCCATCGCCCGCCGCTACACCGACCGCGTCATCGTCCGTGACTGGCCGGGATACATCGCCCAGAAGAACTTCGCCGCAGGGGAAGCCCGTCACGACTGGATCCTGTCGATCGACGCCGACGAGCGCGTCACGCCGGCCCTGGCCTCGGAGATCCGGGCCCTGCTGACTGGCGAACCGGCGTGCGCGGGGTACCGCGTGCCCAGGCTGAGCCACTACCTCGGGCGCTGGATCCGCTCAACGGACTGGTATCCGGACTACCAGCTTCGCCTGTACGACCGCCGCCGCGGGCAGTGGCAGGGCCGGTACGTGCACGAATCGGTGCAGGTCACGGGCGGCACGGGCCGGCTGAAGGCCGACCTGCTGCACTACACCTACCGGGACGTCTCGCACCACCTGCAGACCATCGACAAGTACACGTCGCTCGCCGCACGGCAGATGTTCGAGGACGGCCGACGCGCCGGACTGCGGCACCTGGCACTCAACCCGACGGCCGCGTTCCTGCGGAACTACGTCGCGCGGGCCGGCTTTCGCGACGGCCGTGCCGGGTTCGTGATCTCCGCCTTGAACTCGTATTACGTGTTGCTGAAGTTCGTGAAGCTGTGGGAACTGGAGCACCAGAAGGCGTGGGCTGCCGGCGACGAGCGCTCCTGGCCCTCCTAGCCCCGAGCCCCAAGTCCCTATGTTCACCCTGCATGTCGACACGGCGCGTACCTGGCGCGGGGGCCAGAACCAGTGCCTCCTCACGGTCCTGGGCCTGCGTGCGCGGGGGCACCGCGCCGTGCTGGTGGCGCACCCGGCGGGAGCCCTGGCGAAGCGGGCCGCCGAGGGGCACGACCTGATCCGGCTGGCGCCGGCGCACGAGGTGGACTTCGCGGCGGGCTTCCGGTTCTCGCGGGTCCTGCGGGACCTGAAGCCGGATCTCGTGCACGCCCACGATCCGCACGGGGTGTCGATGGCCGCCATGGCGCTGTCGACGATGAAGGCGGCGGCGCGGCCGCTGCTCGTCGCGGCGCGCCGCGTGGACTTTCACCTGAAGCAGAACGCGTTCTCGCGCTGGAAGTACAAGCAGGTCGACCTGATGATCTGCTCGTCGCACGCGATCCGGGCGATGGCGATCCAGGACGGCGTGCCGCCCGATCGGTGCGTCACGGTGCACGAGGGCATCGACGTCGAGCGGATCGCGGCGATGCCGGCGGCCGACGCCCGCAAGGAGCTGTGGCTGCCGCCGCGCGCGCCGCTGGTGGGCAATATCGCCGCCCTGGTGCCCCACAAGGGCCAGCGCACGCTCGTCGACGCCGCGCCCCGCGTGGTGCGCGCGCTGCCCGAGACCCAGATCCTCATCTTCGGGGAAGGGCCCCTGCGCGCAGCCCTCCAGCAGCAGATCCGGTCCCTCGGCCTCGATCACTACGTCAAGCTCGTCGGGTTCCGGCCAGACGTGCTGGCGTTGCTGAAGAGCCTCGACGTGTTCGTGATGAGCTCGGTGACCGAGGGCCTGGGCACGTCCATCCTCGACGCCATGGCGGCGTCCAGGCCCGTGGTGGCCACCGCAGCGGGCGGCATGCCCGAGGCGGTCGAACATGGCGTGACGGGCCTGATCGTGCCCAAGGAACATCCGGCCGACCTGGCGGACGCCATCCTGACGCTTCTGAAGGACCCGGCCCTGCGGGCGACGATGGGCGCCGCGGGTCTGGCCCGCGCGCAGGCCCATTTCACCGCAGACCGGATGGTCGACGAGACGCTGGCCGCCTACGAGGCCGCGGCCGGCAGGCCCCGCGCAGGGGGCAACGGGAATCCCCCGTCGGCTCGTTGAATCCGCACCACCCCTGCATCCCCACGTGACAGAGGGCGAAGTCGTAGCGGACGGGATCGTCCGCGTCGAACCGCCGCAGGGCCTGCGTGATCTCGGCCGCCATCGGCCATCCCGGTGAAACCCGCTGCGTCAGGCCGAGACACCGGCACACGCGGATCACGTGAACATCGAGCGGCACCACGAGGCGCGCAGGCGACACGCGTGTCCACACGCCCAGGTCGATGTCGTCGCGGCGGACCATCCAGCGCAGGTAGAGGTTGAGCCGTTTGCAGGCGCTCCCGGCGGAGGGCCGCGGGAAGAACCGGTGCACGCCGGCCGCGTCGGCCCGCGCCGGCCCGAGGTCGACGGCCCTGGCGCGGCGACAGAACGACTCGAGGCCGGGCGAGATGTCGCCGGCGGCGGGATCGTCCCCATCGACGAAGAACCGCTCGATCGAGCCGGACGTCTCGAGCATGTGACGCAGGATCGCGAAGACCCCGACGAGGTCCCGCCCGCGCGTCCACCGGTGCACGAAGGGCTCGAAACGGGCGCCGTCCCGCCGCGGGTCGAAGCGGCGCACGAAGGCCGCCGGCGACCGCCCCATCAGGTCCATCACGGCGTCGATGGACGCCAGAATGCCTGCGACGCGCCCGAACGCCAGACCGGCCGCCAGGAAGCCGGCGACCTCGCGGTCGGCCGGATCGGCGAACGGCCGTACCTTCTCGATCGGATCCGCGAGGCGCCCGCTGCGGTCGAAGTCCGCGTACAGCCGGTCCAGCGCCGACTTCAGGGACAGGGGGCGTGGGGCGCGGGGCATGGGGCGTGGGGACTCAGTCAGAAGCAAGAAGCAAGAAGCAAGAAGGGATCACGCTGTCACGACGCGGACGGAATCCGGAACCGTGAACCGTAAACCGTGAACCGTGAACCGAAATCAGAACGTCGTCACCGGCACGCCCGCCCGGCACAGCGGGCAGGCCGCCACTGGATCGTTGTCGGGCGCCTTGTACTCCGCCAGGGCGATGTTCGGGACGCCGAGATCCACCATGGCTTCGAGCCGGTCGTAGATCTCCACGGTGCCAACGACCGTGCCGCCCGCCTCGCGCACGAGCGACGCGCAGCGCTCGAAGGTCTGGCCGGTGTTGCGCACGTCGTCGGCCAGCAGCACACGTTTGCCCTGCATCTGGTCCCGGTAGAACGACCGCAGGGCGTGGCCGTGGACCGGGTCCGGCGCGAACGGCGCGAAGAGCGTCGCCGGCGCGGTGAGCGTGCGGCGCGAATCGAGCAGGCCAGCGATCGTGTGCGCCAGCAGCGCCCCGCCGGTCACGGGGCCCGCCACCAGGTCGGTCTGCTCGATCAGCGTGGCCGGCATGAGATCCAGCAGATCCTGTGCGAACCGCCAGATCGTGGAGGGATACCGGAACAACTGGTGCGGGTTCAGGTACACCCGGCCGTGGTAGCCGTTGCCGTAGTCGAAGTGGCCGTCGAGCATCAGCACTTCGAAGCGCTGCAGGTCCTCGAGCGCTTTGTCACGGATCTCGTTCTTCCGGCTCACGGTCAGGCCCTCCTCAGCGCGGCGGCTGCCGGCACGTCGGGGTTCACGTACAGCGCCCGGCCGCCGACGAGGGTGGCCGCCACGCCGCCGCGCAGCGTCCAGCCGTCGAAGGGCGTGTTGCGCGACTTCGAGCGGAAGGCCGACGCGTTGACGGTCACACTCAGATCGGGCGCCAGGATCGTCAGGTCCGCGGCATCACCGGCTGCCAGGCGCCCGCCGGGGACGCCGAGGATGCGCGCCGGGTTCACCGACATCAGTTCGACGAACCGGGCCAGGCTCACCACCCCGGCGTGCACGAGGCGGTCGAAGCCGAGCGAAACAGCCGTCTCCAGGCCCACGATGCCGAAGGGCGCCCGGTCGAACTCCACGTTCTTCTCGTCCTCGTGGTGCGGCGCGTGGTCCGTCGCGATGACGTCGATGCTGCCGTCGCGCAGGCCCTCGAGCAGGGCGTCGCGGTCGTGCCCCTCGCGCAGCGGCGGGTTCATCTTCAGGCGCGTGTCGTAGGCCAGGGGCCGCTCCAGGCGCTCGTCGGTGAGCGTGAAGTGGTGGGGCGTCACCTCGCAGGTGACCCGCGTCCCGCGGGCCTTGCCCTCGCGCACGGACCGCAGCGCGCCCCGGGTGCTCAGGTGGGCGATGTGCACCGCCGAGCCCGTCATGGACGCCAGCACGATGTCGCGGTCCACCATGACGTCCTCGGCCGCGGACGGGATGCCGCGCAGGCCCAGCTGGGACGTGAGGAAGCTCTCGTGGGCGACGCCTTCCCCGGCGAGCGACTTGTCTTCGCAGTGATCGATGACGGGCATGCCGAACATGCCGGCGTACTCCAGCGCACGCCGCATGATGAGCGCCGTCGTCACCGGGCGCCCGTCGTCGGAGATGGCCACGCAGCCCGCCTCGCGCAGGTCCGCGATCTCGGCCAGTTGTTCGCCCTTCGACCCCAGGGTCACGGCCCCGATGGGATAGACGCGCGCGAGGCCGGCCAGGTCGGCCTGCTTGAGAATGAACCGCGTGACGCTGGCGCTGTCGTTCACCGGGCTGGTGTTCGGCATGCAGGCCACGGCGGTGAACCCGCCAGCCACGGCGGCGGCCACGCCGCTCGCCACGGTTTCCTTGTGTTCGTAGCCGGGCTCGCGCAGGTGCACGTGCATGTCGACGAAGCCGGGGCACACCACGACGCCCGGGCCCAGGTCGACCACGGCCACCGCGCCGGTCTCGGGCGCCGGAAGGTCGAGGCCGACCTCGGCGATGCGGTCGCCGTCGATGAGGATATCGCGGATCCCGTCGATGCCCGACGCCGGGTCGACCAGGCGCGCGCCCTTAAGCAGCCGTTTCATGTTCCCCTCCTCCCGCCAGCAGGTACAGCACCGCCATGCGCACCGCCACGCCGTTCGCCACCTGTTCCAGGATGACGGACGACGGCCCGTCGGCCACCTCGGAGGCAATCTCGACGCCGCGGTTCATGGGCCCCGGGTGCATGATGATCGCGTCGGGCTTCGCCAGCGCCGCCCGCTCCTTCGTCATCCCGAACACGTTGAAGTACTCGCGCAGCGACGGGAAGAATCCGCCCTGCATCCGCTCGAGCTGAATCCGCAGCATCATCACGACGTCGGCGTCACGCACCGCCTCGGTCACGTCGTCGGTGGCGCGGACGCCGAGGCGATCCAGCCCGGGCGGCGTCAGGGTCGGCGGCCCGCAGGCCCAGACCTCTGCACCCATCTTCGTGAGCAGCAGCGCATTGGACCGGAACACCCGGCTGTGCAGCAGGTCGCCCAGGATCGCGACCTTGAGGCCCGCCAGCCTGCCCTTGTGGCGGCGCATCGTGAAGGCGTCGAGCAGGCCCTGCGTCGGGTGCTCGTGCGTGCCGTCGCCGGCGTTGACGATGCCCGCCTTGCACACCCGCGAGAGCAGGTGGCACGCGCCCGACGACTGGTGGCGCATGACGATGATCGACGGCGACATGGCCTCGAGGTTGAGGGCGGTGTCGATGAGCGTCTCGCCCTTCACCACGCTCGACTGGGCCACGGCGAGGTTCAGCGTATCGGCGCTGAGGCGCTTCTCCGCGACCTCGAACGACGTGCGCGTCCGCGTGGACGGCTCGTAGAAGAGGTTGATGACCGTCTTGCCGCGCAGGGCCGGCACCTTCTTGATCGCCCGCGAGCCGATCTCAAGCATCGCCTCGGCGGTGTCCAGGATCAGCGTGATCTCGCCGGCTGTCAGGTCCGCAATCCCCAGGAGGTCCTTGCCCCGCAGCCGGGTGGGTGTCTCGCTCACGACTGGCCCCCTTCCTCGACCTGGTCGATCGACACCTCGTCGAGGCCGTCGACTTCCTGCAGCTTGACGTGCACCGACTCGCGCCGGGACGTGGGGACGTTCTTGCCGACGTAGTCGGCCTTGATCGGCAGCTCGCGGTGGCCGCGGTCGATCATCACCACCAGCTGGATCGTCAGCGGCCGCCCGAAGTCGATGAGGGCGTCCAGGGCCGCCCGGATCGTCCGGCCGGTGTAGAGCACGTCGTCCACGAGGATGATGTGCCGGTTGTCGATCGAGAACGGAATCTCCGTGCTGCGGACAATCGGCTGCGGCCCCACCGCGTGGCGCATGAGATCGTCGCGGTAGAGCGTGATGTCGAGGGCACCAGTCAGCACGTCCTGCCCGGTGATCTGCGTCAGGCCTGACGCGATGCGCCGGGCCAGGGGCACCCCGCGCGTGCGGACGCCCACCAGGGCGATGTCGGCCACGCCGCGGTTGCGTTCGATGATTTCGTGGGCGATGCGCGTCAGCGTGCGGCCGACACGCTCGGCATCCATGACTACGGGCATGCACACCTCCGGCGGTCTGGAGACGGAACGAACGGGCTGGGACGGATGGCGGGAACCCCGGAACTGGCGGATGGATGGATCACATGGTCCTCTTCCCGGCCTCACGGGACCGCGGTTAAAGAGCTATGGGAGTA
This sequence comes from uncultured Vicinamibacterales bacterium, assembly GCA_964396055.1. Taxonomy (GTDB): domain Bacteria; phylum Acidobacteriota; class Vicinamibacteria; order Vicinamibacterales; family JAKQTR01; genus CAYJPV01. Next base: position 6,444 of record CAYNDV010000146.1, read on the forward strand.
TACAACAACAGGGACATGGGACATGGGGCATGGGGCTCGGGGCTCGGGGCTCGGGGCTCGGAAGATGACGGTGTCAGAAGCAAGAAGGAGCACGATCCCCGGCGCCCACGTCCCACGTCCCACGTCCCACGCCCCACGTCCCACGCCCCACGTCCCACGTCCCACGCCCCTACCTTTCGTACGTGGGGATGAACGTGATCGGCCGCGCGTCGGTGAGCGACCGCTGAAAGAGGTCTGTCCGGGCGAAGCCGTCCATGTCGCGGCCCACGGGCAGCCCGAAGTAGTAGAGCACCGTGGGGGCCAGATCGGCGATCGACGCACGCGGGTGATGCCCCGGCCGGACGGCGGTGCCGAACGCCATCAGGAACCCATCAGGGGCCCGTTCGTGGGACCCGCTCAAGTCGGGGTTGCCGAACGCCCGCTCCAGCAGCCGCTTGCCGGGATCGAGCGGCTCCATGCCGAAGCCGGATACCACCAGCAGGAGGTCGCCCGGACCGAGCGCGGCGAGTTCGCGGCCGACCAGGGCGTCGGCCGCGACGTACTGCTCCATGAGCACGCCGCCCGACCGTCGCAACTCCTCGTCGGAGACGTCATCAAAGGCGCTCGGCATCGTATACCGCAGGTAGTAGTGCCCCACCGCATCGAGGCATTCGTAGCGCACGGCCCTGAAGCGCGTCGGCCGCTCCTGCTGCAGGCTGGCCCCGATCCGCTCGAAGGCACGGTCGGCGTCGCAGGGCGACAGGGCACGCCCGCCGGTTTCGCCCTCGGGCGCCGGCGGCAGCGACACGCCAGCGGCGGCCCGCCCGCGTGCGGCCGCGACCGCGGTGTCGATGGCCTCGCGGGGCCAGACGGCGTCCGACCCCTCGAGTTCGAGCGACGACTCCTGCCAGCGTTCGAAACGATCGGACACCAGGTAGCCCAGGACCGGGCGGGCCGGGTGGGTGACAGACCAGTTCACCACGCCGGTGGACACGCCCTGGGTCGACAGGATCGTCCACAGCGGCCACGCCGCGAGGCTGTTGCTCGTGTGCACGCGCCCGCGCAGGAAGCCGAACCGCACCAGGGCATGGGCGAAACAGTAGTCGGGCAGCACCTCGAGGCCGTCGCGGCCCGCCAGGGGCCAGTAGGTGGCGGCTGACCGGATGCCGTTCTTCGACGGCAGCTTCCCGGTGGCCGCCGTCGTCCACACGGTGGTCGGCTGCGTCGGCCGGAGGCTCGCCACGTGGAGCGAGGCCCCGGACTCGAGGATCCGTGCGAAGTACGGCAGCCGGCCCTCCGCCGCCGCCGGGACGATGATGTCCAGCGACGCGCCTTCGAACGCGACGACCGTCACACGCACGTCACCGGTTGTCGACGAGGGCTCCGCGGGCATCGCCGGCACCTTCGCGGGCGGCGGCCCGGCCGCCCCAGGCCCGCGCAGCGTCAGGGGCAGCGCCAGGGACACCACCAGCGTGACGCCGAGCACCGCGGCGCCGGCGCGCGTGGTGCGGCCCCGCGACCACCGGTGGATGACGACCAGGACGACGCACACGGCGGCGCAGGCGGTGAGGGTCGCCGCGCCGCCCGTCATCCGGCGCACCCCGTCGGGTGCGAGCACCGCGGCGAAACTGCGGAGGTTGGCCCACATCAGCGCCGCGCCACCGGTCGTCGCGAGCGCGAGCAGCCACACGAGGAAACGAAAGCTGATCCAGCCCGGTGACAGCACCTCGGTGGCCATCAACTGGCGCAGCACCACGAGCACGTAAAACGCCGCGACCACGTGCACGCCGTAGGAGAGCACGACGGTGACCGCCAGGCCGGGCAGTCCGGCCAGGCTGAAACCCGGGTTGATCTGGAGGAAGACCACGGTGAGGTACAGCGCGAAGGCGCAGCCGCCGATCACCGCGTTGGTCAGCATCCGGAGGTATCGCACGTCCGCTCCCTCGGGCCACGTCCGCCGGGGCGTGCGCGCGGCCCTGTCGGCGACCCGTGGCTACTCTACCGCACAACGCTCCGATATACTCTCCACCATGCCGGTTCCGGTGGACCTCGACGCCGAAGTGCTGCGCAACACGCGGCTGTCCGACGACTACAACGTGCTGGTGCTGGCCGCGCCCGCCATTGCGGCCGCCACGGCGCCCGGCCAGTTCGTCATGATGCGCACGGCCACGGGCACCGACCCGCTGCTGCGGCGCCCGTATTCGGTGTTCGAGGTGCTGCGCGACGGCCATGGCGCACCCTTCGCCCTGTCGCTGCTCGTCAAGCGGGTCGGCCCCGGGTCCACCCGCCTGTTCGACGCGGCCGTGGGCGACCGATTCGGCTGCCTCGGGCCGCTCGGCCGGCCCTTCACGCCCGTCGACGCCCCCGCCGAAGCCTGGATGGTGGCCGGCGGCGTCGGCCTCGCGCCCTTCGCGACGCTCGCCGACACCCTGCGTGCCCGCGGCGTCCCGACGACGCTCTACTACGGCGGACGCACGCACCGCGACCTGTTCTACGTCGACTGGTTCGCCGATCGCGGCGTCCGCCTCGTGCTGGCGACGGAGGACGGCAGCCGCGGCGTCCACGGGCGCGTGACGGCGCCACTCGCGCGGGATCTCGACGCCCGGCCCGCGTCGGCCACGCTCATGCTCTACGCCTGCGGCCCCGAACCGATGCTGAAGGCCGTGGCCGGCCTGGCCGCCGCGAGCCGACGCCCGTGCGAGGTGTCGACCGAGCGCATCATGGGCTGCGGCCTGGGCGGGTGCTACAGCTGCGTGGTGCGGGTGCGGGACGGATCGGGTGACGGGCACTACGTCCGGTCCTGCCTCCACGGCCCGGTGTTCAACAGCCACGAGATCGTGTGGGAGTGATCGTGGACCTCAGCGTACGCATCGGCTCGCTCGTCCTCCGGAACCCGCTCATCGCAGCCAGCGGGTGCTTCGGCTACGGCGTCGAGTACGCCGACCTCGTGGACCTGTCGAGCCTGGGCGGCATCGCCGTCAAGGGGCTCTACCTCAAGCCGCGCGAGGGCCACCCGCCCCCCAGGATCGTCGAGACGCCCTCGGGCATGATCAACGCCATCGGGCTGCAGGGCATCGGCGTGCAGGCGTTCATCGACGGAAAGATGCCGGAACTGCGCCGGCGCGGCGCGGCGGTGATCGTCAACATCTGCGGCAGTTCGCTGGACGAGTACGTGGAACTGGCCCGGATCCTGTCGGACGTCGAGGGCGTGGGCGCCCTCGAACTCAATATCTCGTGCCCGAACATCAAGGAGGGCGGCATCCAGTTCGGCTGCTCCCTCACGAGCACCTTCGACGTCGTCAGCGCGGTGCGCAAGGTGACGCGGCTGCCCATCATCCCGAAGCTGACGCCGAACGTGACCAGCGTGGCCTCGTTCGCGAAGGCGTCGGAGGACGCCGGCGCCGACGCCGTCTCCCTGGTGAACACGTTTCTCGCGATGGCCATCGACGTCGAGACGCGGCGGCCGGCGCTGTCCAACGTGATGGGCGGCCTGAGCGGGCCCGCCATCCGGCCCATCGCGGTGCGGATGACCTACGAGTGCGCGCAACTGGTGACGATCCCGGTCATCGGCATGGGCGGCATCGCCAGCGCCCGCGACGCGCTCGAGTTCATCATCGCTGGTGCGGCCGCCGTCCAGGTGGGGACAGCCAGCTTCGCCGATCCGTTCATCTGGCCCAGGCTGCTCGGCGGCATCACGGACTACATGACGCGGCACGGTCTCGAGCGCATCGCCGACCTCACCGGCACGCTCCGGACTGAACCGCGCCGGTGACGGGCTTCGATCCGGAGGTGGACATGACGACCGTGAACCCCATCATCGTGGCCCTCGACGTCGAGACGGCCGCACGCGCCCTCGACCTGGCAGACCAGCTGCGCGGAGCGGTCGGCGCCGTCAAGGTCGGCAGCCAGTTGTTCACGGCGGCGGGCCCGGACATCGTGGCCCGGCTCACCACGCGCGGACACCGCGTGTTCCTGGACCTCAAGTACCACGACATCCCCAACACCGTCGCCGGTGCCGCGGCCGAAGCCGCCCGCCTCGGGGTGTGGCTGTTCGACGTGCACGCCAGCGGCGGGGCCGCCATGATGCGCGCCGCCCGCGAGGCCGCTCATGACGCCGCTGCGCGCGCCGGTCACGCGCCGCCGCTGGTCATCGGCATCACGGTGCTGACCAGCTTCGACGAACCGGGCCTGGCCGCCGTCGGCGTCGGGCGGCCGGTCATCGATCAGGTGGAACACCTCGCGCGCCTGGCACAGCAGGCCGGCCTTGACGGTGTCGTGGCCTCACCCCACGAGATCGGGCGGGTGCGCCAGGCCTGCGGGCCGGACTTCGTGCTGGTCACGCCCGGCATCAGGCCCGCCGCCGCCGGGGGCTCGCGCACGGACGATCAGGCCCGGACGCTCAGCGCAGGCGAGGCCGTCCGCGCGGGCGCGAGTTTCATCGTCGTCGGGCGCCCGATCATCGCGGCGCCGGACCCCCGTGCCGCCGCCGAGGCGCTCGGGGCGGAGCTAGAGGCTAGAGGCTAGAGGCT
>CAYNDV010000147.1:0-10935 GCA_964396055.1 uncultured Vicinamibacterales bacterium
CTGGGCGTCGGCGCCGCGCGCGTGTTGTTGCCGCTGCGCCACCTGCCGATGCCTGGCCGCTTCAGCGCGCTGGCGCAGCAGCTGGCCGATGCCCGGCAGACGGGCCGCGACATCGCCTCACCCGTGCCCGTGTACTGGCCCGGCAAGTGGATTGCCGAAACGTATTACTGGGACGACTACGACGTCAGAGTCGCCCCGGAACGGCGCGCCCGGACGGGCGGTCAGCCGCCGACCGTGTACTGGCTCCTGTATCCTCGAGGAGGCGCGCCGCCTCCGTCCGCTCCCACGCCGCCGTCGGGCGGCGAGACCCCCTGAACCCCGTGTGCTGAATGCTCGGCCTCAAACCAGGAAGGTAGAACGACTGTCATGCATGATCACCTGAACCCGCCCCATGGGGGCACGCTCATCAACCTCATGGCGGAGGCCGGCCGCGCGGCCGAACTCCAGGCGCTCTCCAAGGACTGGCCCTCGTGGGACCTGACGCCGCGCCAGCTGTGCGACCTCGAACTCATTCTCAACGGCGGGTTCTCGCCGCTGCGCGGGTTCATGACGCAGGCCGACTACGCGTCGGTGTGCGAGCGGATGCGCCTGGCCGACGGCACGCTGTGGCCCCTGCCGGTCACGCTCGATCTGCCCGAGGCGCTGGCGGCGACGCTGACGCCCGGCCGCCACGTGGCGCTGCGGGACCCCGAGGGCGTGATGCTGGCCGCGCTGACGGTGACCGACGTGTGGCAGCCCGATCTGGCGAAGGAAGCCCAGGCGGTGTTCGGCACGCTGTCGGAGCGGCACCCCGGCTCGGCGCACCTGCTCAAGCGCACCAACCCGTTCTACGTCGGCGGCACCCTCGAGGGACTGACGCTGCCGGCGCACTACGACTTCCGGCCACTGCGGCACACGCCGGCCGACCTGCGGGCCGAGTTCGCGCGCCTCGGGTGGCGGCGGGTGGTGGCGTTCCAGACCCGCAACCCGCTGCATCGCGCGCACCAGGAGCTGACGCTGCGGGCCGCGAAGGACGCCCAGGCGAACCTGCTCATCCACCCGGTGGTGGGCATGACGAAGCCCGGTGACGTCGACCACTACACGCGCGTGCGCTGCTACGAGGCGCTGATGGGCCGCTACCCGCAGCACACCGCCAAGCTCTCGCTGCTGCCGCTGGCGATGCGCATGGGCGGCCCGCGCGAGGCCGTGCTGCACGCCATCATCCGCAAGAACCACGGCTGTACGCACTTCATCGTGGGCCGCGATCACGCGGGCCCGGGTGCCGACGAGACGGGCAAGCCGTTCTACGGCCCGTACGACGCCCAGGAGCTGCTGCGCGCCCACGAGCAGGAGCTCGGCGTCACGATGGTGCCCTTCGCGAACATGGTCTACGTCGAGGACCAGGATGCCTACATGCCCGAGGACGAGGTGCCCGCCGGCGCGCGCCGCCTCGACCTGTCGGGCACCGAGCTGCGCAAGCGGCTGAACGAGGGCCGCGAGATCCCGAAGTGGTTCACCTTCCCCGAAGTGGCGAAGGAACTGGCGGCGTCCTACCCGCCGCGGGCGAAGCAGGGCTTCACGGTGTTCTTCACCGGGCTGTCGGGCTCGGGCAAGTCGACCATCGCGAACGTGCTGCTGGTGAAGTTCCTCGAGATGGGCGGGCGCCCGGTGACGCTGCTCGACGGCGATCTCGTCCGCAAGAACCTGTCGTCGGAACTGGGCTTCTCGAAGGAGCACCGCGACATCAACATCCGCCGCATCGGCTACGTGGCGTCCGAGATCACGAAGAACGGCGGCATCGCCATCTGCGCGCCGATTGCGCCCTACGACAGCGTGCGCAAGGACGTGCGCGCGGGCATCGAGCCGCTCGGCGGCTTCATCCTCGTGCACGTGGCCACGCCGCTCGAGGTGTGCGAGCAGCGCGACCGGAAGGGGCTCTACGCGAAGGCCCGGGCGGGCATCCTGAAGCAGTTCACCGGCATCTCCGATCCGTACGAAGAGCCGGCCGACGCCGAGGTGAGCATCGACACGACCGCGATGTCTCCGGAAGAGGCGGCCCAGGAGATCATCCTGCACCTCGAGCGCAAGGGGTACATCGGGGAGGCCAGCGCCTAGACGGCCGGGGGGCCCGCCCGCGGGGCGGGCCCGCGCCCCGTCACTTCACGGGGCCGGGGGAGGGCACGTCCTTGAGGATGAACAGCTTCTCACCCGGCCGGATCAGCCCCAGGTTGCGGCGGATCTCTTCCTCGATCGCCGCCGGGTCGTCGTTCATCCGCTGCACCTGACCCCGCAGGCGGTCGTTGTCCCCGCGGGCGCGATCCACGGCGGCCTGCAGGGCGGCGTGCTGCCCGCGCACGCGTACCAGGGCCAGCAGGCCGCGGTCGCCGAACAACCCGTCCACGATCATCGCCGCCATCACGAACGCCATCACGGCCAGCACGGTGCGGGCTCCGCGGCGGGAGCGCGCGCCGGTGGTCCGGACGGCCGGTGTGCGGGGTTGGATCGCGGGCATGCTCGCATTGTTGTACCCTAATCGGCGATCCTTGTACAGCGGAAAATGCGGTGCCCGCGAAGGAGTGACATGACTGATCCTGCTGTCGTCGTCGTCCTGACGACACTGCCTGCCGGCGCCGACGCGGCCGCGTTCGCGCGGACGCTCGTGGACGATCGGCTGGCCGCCTGCGTGACGGTGCTCGGCGCGACCCGCGCCGTCTACCGGTGGGAGGGCGCCGTCCACGAAGACGACGAGCAGCAGGTCGTGATCAAGACGACGGCGGCCCGCGTGGAGGCCCTCGACGCCCGCGTGCGCGCCCTGCACCCGTACGCGGTGCCGGAGTTCCTGGTCCTGCCCGTGGCCGGCGGGAGCGCCGCGTATCTCGCCTGGGTGGGCGGGAGCGTGGCCGAGTCGGGTATCATCGGCAGTCAGCCATGACCGGCCCGAGCCCTGCGCCTGATTCGCCCGCCCCGCCAGCGACCGTCCGGTCGCGTGCGGCGGCTGCCTGGCGTTTCCTTCTCCGGACGCTGGCCGGGCGGCTGATCCTCTTCGGGAGCGTGGTCAAGGCGGTGTACTTCGGGCTCGAGGCAGCCGGCGTCGACACGACCGGCCCCGCCCATCTCGTCAGCCCGGTGGGCGGCCTCGCGCTGGCGGTCGGGATCGGGATTGTCGGGTACGGGGTCGTGCAGTCGCTGCGCCGCAACCTGCTGTGGCGGGTGCGGCGCAAGCTGATCATCTCGTACATCTTCATCGGGGTCGTGCCCGTCATCCTGGTCGCCGCGTTCTTCCTGCTGGCAGGCCTGCTGCTGTTCACCAACCTCAGCTCGTTCCTGGTCCGGGCCTCGCTGCGGGAAATGGCCGCCGACGCCCAGACCATCTCCCGCACGACGGGGCTGGCCGTGGCCGGCACGCCGCTCGGGGCCGCCGACGCGGGCATCGCCGAACGGTTCGACGAACTGCGGCGGCGGTACCGCGGGTTGTCGGTGGCGGTCGTGCCGACGCTGCCCGGGCGCTGCGTCGGGCCTGGCACGGCCCGCGTGCCCCCCGGCGCACCGCCGGCCGTCACCGAGGCGCTGGTGGGCTGGCGCCACCAGGATCCGCCCGCCATCATCCCCGCGTGGGTGACGTGCGACGGCTTCGCCAACGTCGTGGCGTTCGACCCCGCGGCCGGCGCACCGGCCGGCGGCGAGGTGCGCGTGACGGTGCGCGCCGTCACCCTGCTGCCGGGGCGCGCGATAGTGGTCGACCTGCCGCTCGATGCCGAAATCCGCCAGCGGATCCAGGAGGTCACCGGCGTCTCGCTGGGGCGCTTCAGCCTCGGCGGCGACGAGGCGGCGGCCGTGCGGCCCGTGGCGGAGGGCGCCGCGGCCACGTCGCTGGCCGAGCGGGTGTCGCGCGTGCAGTGGGTGGCCCTGCTGGATCACACCAACTGGAGCACGGGCGCCGTCGAGGCGCTGCCCGTGCAGATCGGCCTCAACATCGGGGACGTCTACCGCCGCCTGTCGGCGTCGCAGGCGCTGCTGGGGACGCGCAGCTACGGCGACCTGCTCGTCGGCGCGCTCACGCTGGTGGCCATCCTGTTCCTGATCATCCAGATCGGGGCGTTGGCGATGGGCTTCGCGCTGGCGCGGTCGATCACCGGATCGATCCACGAACTGTTCATCGGCACGGAGCGCGTGCGCGCGGGCGACTTCGGCCACCGGATCGCCGTGCGCGTGAAGGACCAGCTGGGCCAGCTCGCCGATTCGTTCAATCTGATGACGGGGAGCATCGAGGACCTGCTGCGCCAGGCCGCCGAGAAGAAGCGCCTGGAAGAAGAGATGCGGCTCGCGCGCGAGATCCAGATGTCGCTGCTGCCGCCCGGGCCGCTGCAGGTGCCCGGCATGGGCGTGACGGCGGTCTGCGTGCCGGCGCGCGAGGTGGGCGGGGACTACTACGACGTGCTGCCGCTCGACGGCGGCCGCGTCGGCGTCCTGATCGCCGACGTGTCGGGCAAGGGCATGTCGGCCGCGCTCTACATGGCCGAGCTGAAGGGCCTGATGCTCTCGCTGACGCGCATCCATGCGTCGCCGCGCGACCTGCTGATCTCCGCCAACCGGCTCATCGCCGAGCACCTCGACAGCCGCAGCTTCATCACGATGACCTACGCCGTCATCGACCCGGTCACGCTGACGATGACCTACGCGCGGGCGGGGCACACCCCGCTCATCTGCGTGCCGCGCGCCGGCACGGGCGACGCCGAGGCGCAGATCCTCGCGCCGGACGGCATGGTGGTGGGGTTGCGCATCGACAACGGCGAGCGGTTCGAGGCCATCCTCCAGGAGGCCACCCTGCGCCTGGCGCCGGGCGATCTGCTCGCGTTCTTCACCGACGGCATCAGCGAGGCGATGAACGCGGAGTCGGACTGCTTCGGCGAGCCGCGCCTCGCGCAACTCCTCGAGTCGCACGCGCACCTGCCCTTCGACCAGCTGCGCGAACGGGTGCTGCGCGAGATCGATGCGTTCGTCGGCGACGCGCCGCAGCACGACGACATGACGATGATCCTCCTGAAGGTCGATTCCGAGGCATGCCCGATCCCGTAATCGTGTTCTGCGCCCGTTCCGAGGTCGAAGCCAGCGTCGTGCGCTCGCTGCTGGCGGCGCACGGCATCGAGGCCAGCCTCTCGTCCCATGCGGCCGGGACTGCGTTTCCCGCGCCGATCAGCGGCCTGGGCGCCGTGCAGGTGGCCGTGCCGGCCGAAGACGCCGAGGACGCCGCGCGGCTCATCACCAGCGCCCGGGGCGACGAACCCCGCGGCCTCGGGCCGCCCATGCCCGACGAGGTGGCCGCCCTCGAAACGGCGATGGGCTACCGGTTCCGCGACCGCGGCCTGCTCGAGCATGCGCTGACCCACCGGTCGCGGGCCAACGAGGACGTGACCGGCGGCGTCTTCGACAACGAGTCGCTCGAGTTCCTCGGCGACGCGGTGCTGGGGTTCGTCATCGCGGACATGTTGTTCCGCCGCTTCCCGGATCGCGACGAAGGCCAGAAGTCCAAGCTGAAGGCGGCGCTCGTGTCGGCGCCGGCCCTGGGCCGGCGGGCCGCCGCGCTGGAACTGGGTCAGCACCTGCTGCTCGGGCGCGGTGAGGAGAAGAGCGGTGGCCGCCGCAAGCTGGCGTTGCTGGCCGACACCTACGAGGCGCTCATCGCAGCCCTGTACCTCGACGGCGGCATCGACGCGGCCCGCCGGTTCATCGAGCGCGAGTTCGGCGATGCCATGGCCGAGGCCGGCCGCGCCGCGGTCATCGACGACCACAAGTCCACGCTGCAGGAATCCCTGCAGGCGCGCGGGTTGCCGCTGCCGGAATACGTCGTGGCGGCCGAGCGCGGCCCGGCGCACCAGCGGGTGTTCGTCGTGGACCTGCTCGTGGCGGGCGAGGTGGTGGCCAGCGGGGAAGGCCGCACCAAGAAGGAGGCCGAGCAGGACGCGGCGCGCTCGGCGCTGGACCGGTTCCGCGGCTAGGGGTCCGCGGGCGGCGGAGCCGAGAGCCGCGCCACGGCGTAGCGCTGCACGGCGGCGGCCACCTGTTCGTCGCCCGGAGGCTCGGGCCGCTCCGCCAGCCCCACCCAGAGGCGGAGCAGCGGGTCCGCGAACGCGTACCGCTTGCGCCGGACCGCCACGAGGTCGACGTCTTCGAGCCACCACAGATAGTCGCGGGCCGACCCCGGTGTGCGTCCGAGCAGGGCCGCCAGTTCGGTCAGCGTGAGCGGTTCCTCGGCGGCCAGCACGCCGAGCGCCCCCTTCAGCGCGCCGTAGCCGCGGGCGCGCTGCAATCGCGTTTCGTACGTGGCGCGGCAGCGCCGGTCGAGCGCGCCACCGGGGGCCAGGGCCGCGGCCAGGGCGGAGACCGGATCGTCGGCGACGCCGGCGGCCGCGCCGGCGTCGACGAGGTCGCGCACGTAGGCCGCGCGCCCGCCCGTGAGGGCCAGGATGATCTGGGCGGCTTCCCCGGCCGCGTCCGAGCGCAGCCCCGGGCGCCGCATCAGGTCGGCGGCGATGTCCGCGGCCCCGAGCGTCGGCATGGCCACGACGGTGAAACGATCCGGCGCGCCGGCCAGCACGCGCAGGCCACGGGTGACGTAACGCGTGGCCAGCACGAAGCGGTTGGCGCTGCTGGCCAGCCCCGCCAGCAGATCGGCGACGGCGGTCTTCAGCCCGGGAAAGTGCTCGAAAGTCCGCCACTCGAGCCACTCGTCGAGCAGGAAGGTCGCGGGCGTGTCTCCAGCGGCGCGGGCCCTGGTGAGGAACGCGACGGCGCGGGCCAGGCCCGCCCGGGCGCCGGGCTCCTGGGGCGGCGTCGGCGGCGCGCCAAAGGGCGAGTGTGACTGGAGCAGGGCCGCGAAACGTTCCGGAGTGGACGCCACCCGCTCGAGGTCGATGTACTGCGCCGCCGGTGGCCCGAGCGCAGCCTGGACACGCCGCAGCATGTGCGTACGGCCGCTGCCGTCGGCCCCGACGACCACCGGGATCCGGGCCGGGGGGCCCTGGATCGCAGCCACGAGGCGCGCGTCGAAATCCTGCCAGGCGGAGCCCATCTGCGTGATGCTACACCGTGTGCCCGCCGCCTGCCACCCGTGCTAACATCGTCGGTTGGCGCGATCGGCGCCGGAAGGCAACTGTGTGTACAGAGGCAGGATGACCATGAATATCGCCGTGATCGGCGCGCAGTGGGGCGACGAAGGCAAAGGCAAACTCGTCGACCTGCTGGCGCCCCGCTTCTCCATGGTGGCGCGCTACGCCGGCGGGCACAACGCCGGCCACACCGTGTACGCGGGCGGCCGGCGGTTCATCCTGCGCCTCATCCCGTCCGGCATCCTGCATGACGGCATGGCGTGCGTCATCGGCAACGGCGTCGTGGTCGACCTCAAGGCGCTCTTCGAGGAAGTTGACGAACTGGCGCTGGCGGGCATCACCGTCGACGGCCGCCTGGCCATCAGCGACCGCGCGCACGTCATCCTGCCGCATCACCGCGATCTCGACCGCGCCAGCGAGGCCGAGCGCGGGTCGCGGCGCATCGGCACCACGTCGCGGGGCATCGGCCCGGCCTACGAGGACAAGATCGCGCGGCGCGGGATCCGGATGTGCGACCTGACCGACGCCGCGGCGATCGAGGACCACGTGCGGCGCACGATCGACCTGCGCAACCGCCTGGCGGACGTGGAACCGCTCGACTGGCAGCGGGTGCTGGCCGAGGTGTCGGCGCTGGCGGCACGCGTGGCGCCCTGGATTACGGACGTCTCGGTGCGCCTGACCGGCGCGATGCGCGAGGGGCGCACGGTCCTCTTCGAAGGCGCGCAGGGCACCATGCTCGACGTCGACCATGGGACCTACCCCTACGTGACCTCGTCGAGCGCCACGGCCGGCGGCGTCTGCACCGGGCTCGGCATCGGACCGCGGGCCGTGCACGGGGTGCTGGGCATCGTGAAGGCCTACACCACGCGCGTCGGCGAAGGGCCGCTGCCGACCGAATTGACGGGGCCGGACGGGGAGGCTCTGCGCGCCAGGGGACAGGAGTTCGGGGCGGTCACAGGGCGGCCGCGCCGGTGCGGGTGGTTCGACGCCGTGGTCGTGCGCCACTCGGTGCGCGTGAACGGCATCGAGGGCCTGGCCCTCACCAAACTCGACGTCCTCGATGGCCTGGCGCAGGTGCCGGTCTGCACGGGGTACCGGGTGGACGGCACGGTGCTGCACGAGTTCCCGGCGGACCTCCGACGGCTCGAACGCTGCGAGCCGGTCCTCGAGTACCTGCCAGGCTGGTCGGCCCCGACCCACGGCGTGCGCCGCCTGGACGATCTGCCCGCGGAGGCGCGGGCGTACGTCGCGCGCCTCGAGGCGCTCTGCGGCGTGCCGGCACTGCTGGTGTCCACCGGAGCCGGCCGTGACGACACCATCGTCAGCGGCCACCCGCTCGTGCAGGCCTGGTTCGGCGAAGGGCTGGTCTAGGCGGGGCCTGCTAGGCGCGTTCGACCTGGGCGTAGGTCATGCACAGCTGTTCGAGGGCGTGCGCGTCAGGCGTCGCGAATTCGAGGCCGGCTCGATACTGCGGCGTGGGCCGGCCCTTGGGCAACTCGAAGTTGGCCCAGGCCACCGAGGCCACGAGCCGCGCAGCGTCACCGGGCAACGCCACGCGCACGCGCTGATTGGGCTTGAGCGGGGCGCTCGACACCACCTGCGCGCCCAGCGTCGACAGATCCACCAACTGGGCCGGCGTGTTGTCGATCTGGATCTCGATGCCGGGCTTCATACGGATCCGCGGCACGCGCCGGGTCCCGCGCCAGTCCAGCGACGGCGCGGCGGGTGGTTCCTGGGCCGCGCTGAGCGGCGCCACCGAGTCGCCCGCCACCACCAGGATCTCCGTGGAGGCAAACGCCGGATCGGCACTCAGCCGCTCGATCATCGCGGTGCCGCGGCTGCTGCGCGAGAACTCGCGTTCGATCACCAGGAAACGCGGCCGGTGCTCGATGATGGTCTCGAGCGCGGCCCGCACATCCTCTTCAGGAAAGAGCTTCACCGGACCGTCGGTCACCTCCGGACGCGCCCGGAGCGGGTTCAGCAGGTCACGGCTTCCTACCACGATCGTCATGGATTCCGGCATGGGATGCTGGGTTCGCGCACACCCGATCAGCGACGGGGCCTCTGGGAGTGTAACGCAGGCCGGGTCAAAAGTGGCGGGTCAATCCTTGCCGGCAGGCGGGGGGGCCTGTATCCGCAGCGTCATCGCGTCGATGGCCTCCAGTTCGGGTGTCCGGGGCGAGGCGATGGCGAGATCGACTTCGGAGAGGAACTCGTCACCATTGAACGCAGTCAAGGCCGCAGGCGTGATGCCGGCGCTGGCCGGACCGATCCGGGGCGCCTGCTGCACCGCGCTGGCCACCCGCGTGGCGTCCTCGGTGATGTGCAGGACCTGGCCGAACACCACGCCAATCAGCAGGCCTGCGGCCGCGGCCGCGGCGACCCAGCCCCACCGAGGCTGCAGCCAGCCGCCGGGGCGGGCGCCCGCGTCGGCGGCAGGGAAGGCGATGACGCGCCCGCCGGTGGCGTCCAGGCGCCGGAGGATCCGCTCGCGCTGCCGCAACAGCCGCTCAGGGGTGAAGGCTTCGTCAGCGGCCTCCATGGATGCCTGGCTGGCGCCGTCCAGGCTGCGGCACAACACGTCGTACCGTCCGTGGCAGGCGGCGCAGGCGTCCACGTGACGCACCACGCGCTCGTCGCCCGGCATCAGGGCGTCCAGACCACGGTCCGCCATGTACCGGCGCAGCAACGCGTCGTCATCCGGGTGTGACTTATCCCTGAACACCACGTTCCTCCAATGCCCCGCGCAGCTTGCGCAGCGCCCGAAACAGATGCACGCGGACCGTCGACTCGTTCAGACCGGTGAGGCTGCCGACCTCGCGGGGCGACTGCCCCTCGGTGTGGCAGAGCAGGAACACCTCGCGCTGGCGCGCCGGCAGTGTCTCGACCGCCGCCGCCAGGGCATCCCGCCGCTCGCGGCCGAGCAACTGGTCCTCCGGTGTCGCATCCGGCGAGCGGAACTGATCCGCCCGATACGGACTATCGGCATCCCGGTCCAGCCCCGCGATCTCCCACCGGCTCCGCCGCCGTCGTGACTTCTTCCGGTCGCGGCACGTGTTGATGAGGATGCGGTTGAACCACGCCTCAAAGGGCAGGTCCTCCCGGTACGCCGTGATGTGCGTGAACACCTTCACGAACGTGTCCTGCACCGCCTCGTCGGCGTCCGTCACGTCCCGGAGCAGGTAGAGGGCCAGGCGCGAGGCCCGCCGCTGCTGGCCGGCCACCAGGTCGCCGAACGCCTCGCGCGCCTCGGCATCGTGGCCCGCCAGCACCAGGCTCTTGACGCGCCTGGCGTCTTCCGAGCCTCCCCCCGCGGGCGCCGACACGCCCGGCCGCCGGGCCGCGCCCAGCGCGTCTGGGCGGCCGGTTGGCGGGACGACCGGGAACCGCGGTTCGGACATGACCGACATGGCCTACTGTGATTACGCCGGGGCAGGGCCAGCCGTTTACGCGGCAGTGACCCCGCTGGAGGACAGTCCTATGGTAGCACCGGGGCGTGGGGCGTGGGGCGTGGGGCGTGGGGCGTGGGGCGTGGGGCGTGGGGCGTGGGGATTGTGGTTCACGTGTAGAAGCAGGAAGCAAGAAGCAAGAAGCAAGAAGGGATCACGCTGTCACGCGGAATTCGGGCCGACGAGCGGGCGGAGGGTTCCGGCCTGCGGAGTCCGGCCCGGGAGCGGCCGTGCCGGCCCGGGGCGCGGGCTTGTCAGAAGCAAGAAGAAGCAAGAAGGGATCACGCGGTCACGCCGAACGTGGAACCTGGAACCGCGAACCGTCAACCGTGAACCGTGAACCGTGAACCGTGAACCGTGACCCTTCGGCGCAGCTCAGGGTCACCCCGAGCAACGTCGAG